>NZ_JBNJOH010000003.1:0-182005 GCF_050113735.1 Vibrio sp. TRT 2004
AGAAGTGAAACGAATTAGCGCCGATGGTAGTGTGGGGCTTCCCCATGTGAGAGTAGGACATCGCCAGGCTTTAAATTACTAAGAGCCCGTTTGTAAGAACGGGCTTTTTTAGTCCCACAGGGATATCTTGATGCTGATATAGCTCAGGTGGTAGAGCGCATCCTTGGTAAGGATGAGGTCCCCAGTTCGAGTCTGGGTATCAGCACCAGTTACTGTTTGTTATAAACTTTATGCATTGAGTTTAAAGCAAAACGTAAAGAATTTTACTTGGCGACCATAGCGATTTGGACCCACCTGATTCCATTCCGAACTCAGAAGTGAAACGAATTAGCGCCGATGGTAGTGTGGGGTTTCCCCATGTGAGAGTAGGACATCGCCAGGTTCCCTTTCTGTTTTTGGATTTCAGAAAAATCCAAAGGCAAAAAACTTAGACTTAAGAGTCTAACCAGTGCGGAGCGGTAGTTCAGTTGGTTAGAATACCGGCCTGTCACGCCGGGGGTCGCGGGTTCGAGTCCCGTCCGCTCCGCCACTTATTCCAGACCCCAGCAGAAATGCTGGGGTCTTTTTGTTTTATCCGCGTATTGTGCACTTCGACTACAGGTTGCCTGCGACGCACCTTCACCGTTTTAAAAGCGCTTTTATCTCTTCACATTTAAATCCCAATCATACTCATAGCTCGCTCCTTTAACCGATATGATCGGTTGCTTGCGATACCGATTGATATGAGTAACTAGCTGCTGTTGATCGCCAAAATCAGCGATAAACCAATCATAGATAGATGAGAGGCGGATATTGTCACCATTTACTAACACACCCTTATCGCTATTGATAAACTGCTTTGCAGCGAGTTCCAATAACTGTTCTGTGTTCGCTGCGGTGAAGGCTTGGCTCTGTAAGTTAGGGCAACCTAAGCTTGCACAGTTAACTGCGTAGTGTGTTCTAGGATCGTTCCAGATAGGGCGTAAGATACGATGCTCTATGTCATTTAGAGAAAGCGGTTGTCCAGCCACAGTAATCACTTCATCTCCCCATGGCCCAAAGCTAAAAAGGCCACCTAACTTGGTAATCGACTTAATTGGATAGGCATCGACAATGAGTTGAACTGTGATTGCATTGTATAGGTTAACCCAGTAGGCATACTGTTCATCCAGTGAGTATGTTCGAGGATCGATCTTGGCAAGAGTAGAGATGTACAGGTCTAGTTGTTGCTTGTCTTGTTCGGAAACGTCGTCATATTTCACGAGCGTGTAGTCACTGTCTGTAACTAGATAGCTATCAAGGAAAGTTTGCCATGCTTGGTGTGAAATGCTGGCCTGGTTACTCTGATTGGCTTGTTGCCAATAAGGCCAAAGATCTGACTTGGGGGCGGCAAAAACATTGAGAGAGATCAGTGTGACTAGCAGAGCAATAATACGTGTCATAGGCTAAATTCCAGTGGTGATAGACTTTTATTACTAGACCAAGCTTATTGGGTGTTTGTTTCAGCTACAAACAAAAAAGGCTAGCTTAAGCTAACCTTTGTTATTTATTGGCAGATTGAATTACTTCAAGAAGCTAGGGATGTTGGCTTCGTAACTCGCGATCTTATCTTCGTGTTGTAGAGTAAGACTGATGTTATCTAAACCGTTTAGTAGACAGTGACGGCGGAATTCATCGATTTCAAATGAGTACTCTTTGCCATTTGCTCGTACTTTGTTTGCTTCGAGATCAACTTCGACTTCAGCACCTTCGTTGGCTTCAACAAACTTGAAGATTTCATCAACTTCTTGCTCAGTTAAGCGGACCGGAACCATTTGGTTGTTGATAGAGTTACCGTAGAAAATATCTGCGAAGCTTGGAGCTATCATTGCGCGAATGCCGTAATCGGCAAGCGCCCATGGAGCGTGTTCACGTGATGAACCGCAGCCAAAGTTTTCACGAGCAAGCAGGATAGATGCCCCTTTATAACGCGGCGCATTCATCACAAACTCTGGATTTGGCTGTTTGCCAGCGTCATCAAGAAAACGCCAATCATGGAAAAGGTGCTTACCAAAACCTAAACGAGATACCTTCTGTAGGAACTGTTTAGGGATAATTGCATCGGTGTCGACGTTTGCTGCGTCTAGAGGAACAACTAAGCCTTTATGCTGTTTAAAACCTGACATGTTGTTTCTCCTTAATCCAAGTTACGAATGTCGACAAAATGGCCAGCAATTGCTGCTGCTGCTGCCATTGCTGGGCTGACTAAGTGTGTACGTCCATCACGACCTTGACGGCCTTCGAAGTTACGGTTTGATGTAGATGCACAACGCTCTTGAGGACCCAATCGGTCATTGTTCATTGCTAAGCACATCGAACAACCTGGTAAGCGCCACTCAAACCCAGCTTCTTTGAAGATAACATCCAGACCTTCCGCTTCTGCTTGCGCTTTCACTTGCTCTGAACCTGGAACGATCAAAGCTTGAACATGAGCGGCCACTTTACGACCTTTAGCGACTTGCGCAGCAGCGCGCATATCTTCGATACGAGAGTTAGTACAAGAGCCGACAAACACTTTGTCTACTGAGTATTCTGAAAGTGATTTGCCCGCCTCTAAGCCCATGTAAGCAAGTGCTTTTTCCGCTGAAGCTTTTTCTACTGGGTCTGTAAAGCTTTCTGGCGCAGGGATAGGTTGGTCAACAGCGATAACTTGACCTGGGTTCGTTCCCCAAGTGACCTGAGGTTTAATATCTGCGGCTTCTAGTGTAACGACAGCGTCGAACTCGGCGTCATCATCGGTTTTTAAGGTCTTCCAGTACTCTACTGCTGCATCGAAATCTGCACCTTGAGGAGAGAACTTACGACCTTTAACGTAGTTGAATGTGGTTTCATCTGGCGCAATTAAGCCAGCTTTAGCACCTAGTTCAATCGCCATGTTGCAAACTGTCATTCGACCTTCCATTGTAAGGTCAGTGATGGCTTCACCACAGAACTCAACAACGTAACCTGTACCGCCAGCGGCGGTAGTTTTACCGATGATTGCCAATACGATATCTTTGGCTGTGATGCCCGGTGCTACTTTGCCTTTAACTTCGATCTTCATGGTTTTAGCGCGAGCTTGTTTTAGAGTCTGAGTTGCTAAAACATGCTCAACTTCTGAAGTGCCGATACCAAACGCTAGTGAACCAAAAGCTCCGTGTGTTGCCGTATGTGAGTCACCACAAACGATAGTCATACCAGGTAGAGTGATACCAAGTTCTGGCCCCATGACATGCACGATACCTTGGTATTTGTGGTTGATATCGTAAAGGGTGACACCAAACTCTTCACAGTTCTTCGATAGCGTTTCCATCTGGATACGTGCCATTTCACCTGACGCATTGATGTCTTTGGTCGTGGTCGATACGTTGTGATCCATCGTAGCGAAGGTTTTACTCACCTGACGTACTTTACGCCCTTTTTCTCGCAGGCCATCAAAGGCTTGAGGTGATGTTACTTCATGAACTAAATGGCGGTCGATGTACAAAATTGGGTTCTCACCCTCTGCGGCTACGGCGACGTGAGCGTCGTAGACTTTTTCATATAGTGTTTTGCCCATTATTACTTTCCTGTGTATAGCAGCAGGTAACGGCTTACCTACTGCTAATTCATTATTATTAAATTGGTTTACTACGAATTAAGAATGTACTCTGCAATCTTGTCGCCCATCTCAGAGGTGGATAGCGCCGGCTTGTCACCTGAAAGATCTGCGGTTAATTCCCCTGCTGATAGTGCTTTTGATACCGCTGTTTCGATGTCCTGAGCTGCTGCTTCTTCACCTAGGCTGTAACGTAACATCAGAGCTGCTGACAGGATTTGCGCCACTGGGTTAGCGATATTTTTGCCCGCGATGTCTGGTGCGCTTCCGCCCGCTGGTTCGTATAGGCCAAATTTGCTTTCATTAAGAGAGGCTGAAGGCAGCATTCCCATTGAACCTGTGATCATTGCACACTCATCAGAGATGATGTCACCGAAGATGTTCGAACATAGCATGACGTCAAATTGCGATGGGTCTTTAATGAGTTGCATTGTGGCGTTGTCGATGTACATATGCGACAACTCAACATCAGGATAGTCTTTCGCGATCTCTTCAACCACTTCACGCCAAAGGATAGAGCTTTGCAGCACGTTCGCTTTATCAATCGAGCATACTTTGTTGTTACGAAGGCGGGCTGACTCGAACGCAATCTTAGCAATACGTTCGATCTCGTAACGGTGATAAACCTCGGTATCAAATGCTTTCTCATTTGCGCCTTCACCTTCACGTCCCTTTGGCTGGCCAAAGTAGATACCACCAGTTAGCTCACGCACAACAACAATGTCGAATCCGCGCTCTGAGATATCTGCACGAAGAGGAGAGAATGCTTCTAAACCTTTATGGATTTGCGCTGGGCGAAGGTTACAAAATAGCTGGAAGTGTTTACGTAGTGGAAGTAGGGCACCACGTTCTGGTTGATCGTTAGGCGGAAGATGTTCCCACTTAGGGCCACCAACAGAACCAAAAAGCACGGCATCAGATTCTTCACAAGCTTTCACTGTGCTGTCTGGTAATGGGCAACCGTGGTTATCGATCGCAATGCCACCAACATCGTGTTCTTCACGCACAAATTCGATCGCGTATTTTTTCTCGATAGCGTCTAGCACTTTGTGTGCTTGTGACATTACTTCTGGGCCAATGCCGTCACCGGGTAGTACAGCAATTTTGTATGATTTGTCTGTCATGGTAATCCTTTAATTTTTATTTTCCTCCAAGGCGACTCGCGTCCTTGGAGTCTCACTTATACTGTTGCGATTTTTTTCTGTTTGATTTCTTCGATTTTGTTGGCGCGATGGATGCTGTTAATCACATGCAATAGCGCTTGACCAGAAGCTTCTACGATATCAGTTGAAACACCTGTGCCGTGATATTTGCGACCTTTGTAGTTAGCGATGATGTCAGCTTGACCTAAGCCATCCTCACCTTCGCCTTTCGCGGTTAAATCAAACTTATCTAGAACAATATCATAACCAGTTACACGATAGATACACTGGTAAAGAGCATCAACAGGACCGTTACCGACTGCGGCTTCACAAGTTTCCTCATCACCACACTGTATCTTGATGCTTGTGGTTGCCATTACGCTTCCTGACTGAACGCTTAGATAGTTCAATTTATAAAAGTCATCTTCTTCACGTAGATTAGAGAAATGCATCAAGGCTTCTAAATCATAATCAAACACTTGGCCTTTACGGTCAGCCAACTTTAAGAAGTCTTCATAAAGTGCATCTAGGTTGTACTCATCTTCTTTGTAGCCCATTGCATCCATATGGCTTTTCACTGCTGCACGTCCACTTCGGCTAGTTAGGTTCAACGCTTGATTCTTAAGACCTATCGACTCAGGTGTCATGATCTCGTAGGTATTCTTGTTCTTTAACATGCCATCTTGGTGAATGCCTGATGAGTGGCTAAATGCATTCGCACCTACTATTGCTTTGTTGCTTTGAATCGGCATGTTGCACAATTGACTAACCAATTTACTGGTGCGATGGATTTCATCATGCTTTAAACCAGTGTGAACACCAAGTAGCTCCTGTCTGGTCTTGATGATCATTGCGATTTCTTCAAGTGAGCAGTTGCCAGCACGTTCGCCAATACCATTAATGGTGCCTTCAATCTGACGAGCACCTGCTTGTACAGCGGCAATGGAGTTTGCTACTGACATGCCTAAGTCGTCATGGCAGTGTACCGAAATGATCGCTTTGTCGATATTTGGCACTCGGTTGAACAGGGTTTGGATAATGCCACCAAATTCATTTGGCACTGTGTAGCCAACTGTATCTGGGATATTGATCGTTCTTGCCCCTGCGTTGATAGCGGCTTCAACCATGCGACATAAGTTATCAATAGGTGTGCGCCCCGCATCTTCACAAGAAAACTCGACATCATCGGTGTAATTACGAGCATGTTTGACTGCTTTTACACCCATTTCGACGACGTCATCGTAACTGCGACGAAGTTTGTCTTGAACGTGAACGGTGGAAGTAGAAATAAAGGTATGGATTCGGAACTGGTCTGCAACTTTTAAAGCTTCGGCAGCGGCATCAATATCTTTCGCAACGGCTCGCGAAAGGGCACAAATTCGACTGTTCTTAATGTTGCGAGCGATGGTTTGTACCGACTCAAAATCACCAGGAGAAGAAACAGGAAAACCCGCTTCAATAACATCAACGCCGAGCCTTTCAAGCGCATAGGCAATCTGCAGTTTTTCTTTAACCGTCAAGCTTGCTGACAACGCTTGTTCGCCATCACGCAAGGTGGTGTCGAAAATAATGACTTGATCATTCATGTTTACTTCCTTAGTGATTATGTGCATTTGCACGAGTTAATCGTTTACTTCCGGTATTTAGATATAAAAAAACCCGCATCTGAGTGCGGGTTTGTTGTAATTCTGTGTGGTTGTTTTTCTTCCACAGCCTACCCGCGCGATTATGTCACGATAAGGAGGAGGCTCAGCAGGATAGAAAAACGGTTCATCATTGTTAACGATTCCTTTAGGGGCGTTAAATAATCCACATATTTAAGTTAACAAATTAGTACCGCACTCAACGGACAACGTCAACCCTAAAGTGTGTTTTTTATTCATCTTAGATCAGTTCCAGCGGCAAACTGCCAGTTTAACAGATGAATCGTCGGTTGGTATTTCAGTAATGTGCTCTGGAAGAATAGGTTGAACCAATGACCACTCGTCCATGCTGGTGAGCTTGTCATCGAAACTCAGTCAAAGTTTCACCTGCCTGTCACCAACTCGAATTAAGTTTAAGCAAGATAGGTAATAAAAGGAGCTGGAAATGCGTTCAATGGAGCCCATTGCTAAGTTTGATTTAGCGTTTTCCCTATTCTGTTTACAACATAAATTTTGTTATCCAGTGTCGCGTTTAAGTAAGGTGATTTCTCACACGGGAGATGGCCATCTATACGCTTTGCTCGGACTTTTCGCTTTTGTTTATGGTGGTGTGGAAGGGCGAACATTTCTTGCTGTTGGTTTGTGCGCTTTTGTTATAGAACTGCCGATCTATTGGTTGGCTAAAAACCTATTTAAACGTCGTCGCCCAGAAGAGCTTTCCGATTTAGTCACTTCTTTTATTACACCTTCAGACCGCTATAGTCTGCCGTCTGGGCATACTGCTGCCGCTTTCCTGATGGCGACTGTCATCGGTCATTTTTATATGGAATGGCAGCTATTTGCGTTTGTTTGGGCGGCCTTGATTGCAAGCTCAAGAATTTTGTTAGGCGTTCATTTCTTAACGGACGTTCTTATCGGCGTATTGCTTGGAGTCGGTAGCGCGCAGTTCGCTCTGATCGCATTGGGGATGAATGGATGAAAATATTGTACGGAGTTCAAGGGACAGGCAATGGACATATTGCGCGTGCTCGTGCGATGGCAAAATGTCTCGCTAATGAAGGTTTAGATGTTGATTACCTCTTTACGGGAAGAAATGAGCAGCACTATTTCTCGATGGAAGCATTCGGTCATTTTCAAACTCGGGCAGGTCTTTCATTTGCTACCCACAAAGGTAGGGTAGATATGGCTAAGACACTGGTGTCGAATAATCTTTGGAAATTTTGGCGTGATGTCAGTCAGTTTGATTTGTCCGACTATGACTTAGTACTGAATGATTTTGAGCCGGTATCTGCTTGGGCCGCTAAAAGGCAGAAGATTCCCTCGATCAGTATTAGTCATCAAAATGCTTTTCGCTACTCGGTACCGATCAAAGGAGCGAGTTGGCTGGACAAACTGGTTATTAAGCATTTTGCTCCGGCCACACACCATATTGGCTTGCACTGGTATCACTTTGACCAGCCTATCCTCCCTCCGATTATTCACACTGAGAAAGGGCACTGGAGGGAAGAAGACTATGTGCTCGTTTACTTGCCATTTGAAAGCTTATCTGACATCACGGATTTGTTGCTACGCTTCTCAAATCAGAAGTTTGTATGTTATCACCCAGAGATTGTAGAGCCTCAAGTGCTTGCCAATATTCACTGTTTGCCACTTAGCCTCGACTCGTTTCAATCCCATTTACAGCGTTGTGAAGGTGTTATTGCAAATGGGGGATTTGAGCTGCCTTCAGAGGCGTTGACTCTAGGAAAAAAACTGTTGCTTAAACCTTTAAGTGGCCAGTTTGAGCAGATAAGTAATGTCGCGACATTGGAAGGACTTGGCTTGGCATCGTGTATGGATGATTTAGATGCATCCGCAGTGAGGCGATGGCTTGATGAAGACTCGGCTGAAAGTGTCCAATATCCTGATGTGGCCGCAGCGATCGTGAGCTGGATTAAACAAGGCAATTGGGACGACCAATCTCTATTGACTGAGAGCCTGTGGGAAAAAGTCGATTTCCCGAGTTATGCGATTAACGTATAGATCTTCTTTCTTAGCGTAAAATGGCTTCAAACTATTGATGCCATTTTTACGTTGTCGTTGTCATTGATAAGTCCCATCCATAAATCCCTTTCTAAAAATAAGTTAGAAATTAATATCAAATAGATCTAATAATCACTATAAAAACGACCTTGATATTTTTTTATAATCTTTTTAAGCGATTGTTTTTGAAGGGATCAGTGTCGAGTTAAGTAAAAAATACTGATTAATTGTCAATCTTATTGCTAATTGCTGAATTATTCGTTGATAGTAGTGATTCGCCATAAAGCATCTAACAACTAAATATAATGGATGCGGCGAACCTTTGGTTTTCTATTCCCAACTCATTTTGAAGTTAGTAACCATTTACGTTGATGAATTAAAGAGGCTTGCCCAATGATTGACAAAAAAGAGTCTATGAGTGCTATCGCTAGCTACCGCATGGAAAGTACTTTACGTGGAGTAGATTTAAACCTTTTAACTGTGTTCGATGCGGTCATGCAAGAACAAAATATCACTCGCGCTGCGCATAATCTGGGTATGTCACAGCCAGCAGTAAGTAACGCTGTAGCGCGTCTTAAAGTGATGTTTAATGATGAGCTATTTATGCGTCAGGGACGCGGTATTCAACCGACTCAACGAGCTCGTCAGCTGTTTGGTCCTGTTCGTCAGGCTCTGCAACTTATTCGTAATGAATTACCAAGCTCAGTTTTCTCTCCAGAGACATCTACTCGTCTATTCAAACTGGCAATTTGCAGCCCATGTGACATGCGTTTTGCGCCAAAGATAATGTCAACGATTCACGAGCTTGCACCTAATGTACAGCTCCACCTAGATGCTGAATTCGATCGCCAACTTGCAGAGAGAATGCGTTACCAAGAGATCGACTTTGTTATCGATTATGCTCGTTTTGATGAGCAAGGCTTTTCAAGCACAGAAATCTTCCAAGATGAGTTGGTTGTAGTGGCATCTAAAGCACACCCACGTATTCAAGGGTCAGTAAGCCCAGCACAATTGTTTGGTGAACGTCATGCTAAGTTATCTAAAGTTCACGGTCAGCGTAGCTTCTCTGAGCAAGCGTACCGAGATCTGGATGTTCAGGCATACTATGAGGGTACGAGCCTAAGCAACGTTCTCTACGTTGTAGGTCAATCTGAGCTAGTGACAATCGCGCCACGCTGGATGGTCGAAAATGCAGCAAACAAAGAGCAGTTGCAAGTCATCGAGTTCCCGTATGAAAACGGTCAAATCAGTGGCTTCTTAAGCTGGCATGAATCAAGCGAAAAAGACAAGGGCCATATCTGGCTGCGCGATCAACTGATGATGATCTGCGGTGAAGTGGTTGCCCTAAAGTAATTGTCAGTATTCATTGATAGGAAAAGCCTTGGATGGTTCGCGCCATTCAAGGTTTTTTACTATTTTAATTGATAACTTTGATGCTCATCAGTTGCCTTTTCTAACCCGAAATGTACACTTGTGCGCTTAATAAAGCTTACAGGTGTAAGCTAAAGGTAGTAAAGATGGCCAACCTAGATTTTCACATTGTAAAACGAATTCGAGAACAGATTGCGAAAGGCAGCGACCGCATTGCGCTCAAACATAAAGTGGGCAACATGTGGAATGGTATTAGCTGGAAGCAGTTTGGTCAGCAAGTTGATTCTCTTTCACTTGCACTATTGGCTCAGGGAATACGAGTCCAAGACAAGATTGGTATCTTCTCCAACAACATGCCACAGTGGACAGTGGCAGATTTCGCAGCATTACAACTGCGTGCCGTCACAGTACCTATTTATCCAACCAACACTGCCGCTCAGTCAGCTTACATCCTGCAGAATGCGGATGTCCGAGTATTATTTGTCGGTGAGCAAGCTCAATTTGACGCTGCTGTATCCATCTTTGACCAATGCGAACAATTAGAACTGATTGTGGCTATGTCCGATGACGTACAAGTTGGCGAACATAGTTTTGCTATTGGTTGGCAAAAATTCATTGCTCAGTCGAACGAAATGCATCAACCAGAATTGAATGCCCGATTAGAGCAGGTATGCTTCGACGACCTACTAACACTTATCTACACATCGGGTACTACTGGGCAGCCTAAGGGCGTAATGTTGGATTACGCGAATATTGCTGCGCAGTTGGAAGGCCACGATCAGAGATTAAGTTTGAGTGAATCTGATGTGTCGCTCTGTTTCTTACCTCTTTCGCATGTATTTGAGCGCGCTTGGACGTTCTACGTGCTGTACAAAGGGGCGACGAACTGTTACCTACAAGACACTATGCAAGTTCGTGAAGCCCTGAGTGAAGTACGCCCGACAGTGATGTGTGCGGTGCCTCGCTTCTACGAAAAGATCTTCTCAGCGATCCATGAAAAAGTGGCTAAAGCACCATTTATTCGCAAAGTTTTATTTACTTGGGCAGTAAATATGGGTGCGAAAATGGCATTGTGTCATCAAGAAGGGCGCAAACCTTCCATTGCTCTGAAGAAAGCGCATGCATTGGCAGACAAACTGGTCTTGTCAAAGCTACGTGCTTTGCTTGGCGGTCAAATCAATTTTATGCCGTGTGGTGGCGCTAAGCTCGATGAAACCATCGGTCGCTTCTTCCATGCGATTGGTATCAACGTAAAGTTGGGTTACGGCATGACAGAGACCACAGCGACCGTATCGTGCTGGGATGATAAATGTTTCAATCCTGACTCAATAGGTATGGCGATGCCGGGCGCTCAGGTCAAGATTGGTGAGAACAACGAGATTCTTGTTCGTGGTCCAATGGTCATGCGTGGTTACTACAAAATGCCGGAAGAGACAGCGAAAACCTTTGACGAACATGGCTTTCTGAAAACAGGTGATGCTGGTCATATCGATGAGAATGGCAATTTGTTCATTACAGATCGAATCAAAGAGCTAATGAAGACGTCGAATGGTAAGTATATCGCTCCACAAATGATTGAAGGCGCAATCGGCAAAGATCACTTTATCGAGCAGATTGCTGTTATTGCGGATACGCGCAAATTTGTCTCTGCTCTGATAGTGCCGTGTTATGACTCGTTAGAAGAATACGCTAAAGAGCTCAACATCAAATATCATGATCGGGTCGAGTTGATTAAGCACCATCAGATAGTCGAAATGCTAGAAAAGCGCGTCAATGACTTACAAAAAGAGTTGGCGAAGTTTGAGCAAGTGAAGAAGTTCAAGTTATTGCCGAAAGCCTTCTCTATGGACGATGGTGAACTGACACCGACACAAAAACTGCGTCGTAAGGTGATTAACGACAAGTATCAAGATGAAATCGAAGAAATGTACAAGGACAAGTCGGATAAAAACTAATATTTCCGATAGTTAATTTTCTGAGTGATTAAAAATCCCCCAACAAGCAAGTTCGCTTGCTGGGGGATTTTTTATTGTGCTTATATGATGGTTTTGATGTTGCTTATTCATGTGGCTTGAAAAAAAGAACAGAATTTATTACTTAATTTCTAGTTTTTGCAGGTGATTGAATCTGTTTGAAAGGGTTGTTTTAGACTCATCTTGCTATAAATAATTACTTTCCAGTGCAATCTTCAAAGTGGGAGATAAATCGCATTAGACCCGTTGATAATAAAACGTTACATTTGTTGCGTTACTTTGCTTTATGTTACCTATGAGCAAGACATAGCCGAAAAAGTGGAAATATTTCGAATTAGGCTACGAATAAGACCTAGACTATGGAAAACCAGCTCATCAGATTGACCTTATCCGATGACAAACTGGTTTAAGGAGAAAAATATGGCAGCAATGTTGTCCGGAGCAGAGATGGTTGTTCAATCTCTGATCGAAGAAGGCGTAGAACAGATCTTTGGCTACCCAGGCGGTTCTGTTTTAGATATCTACGATGCGCTTCACGCAAAAACTGATCAAATTAAGCATGTACTCGTTCGTCATGAACAAGCAGCAACTCATATGGCTGATGGCTATGCACGAGCCACTGGCAACCCAGGTGTAGTGCTTGTCTGTTCTGGCCCTGGTGCTACCAACACCATTACTGGTATTGCGACGGCGTATATGGACTCTATTCCAATGATCGTAATTTCGGGCAACGTACCGAATAACATGATTGGTAATGACGCATTCCAAGAGTGTGATATCGTGGGTGTATCTCGCCCAGTTGTTAAACACAGTTTCTTAGTAAAGAAAGCTGAAGACATTCCTGAAACGGTTAAGAAAGCCTTCTATATTGCAACCACCGGTCGCCCTGGCCCTGTACTTATTGATTTACCTAAAGATGTAATGAATCCTCAGGTTAAGCTGCCGTATGAGTACCCTCAAGCTATTTCAATGCGCTCTTACAAACCGACAACGACTGGTCACAAAGGTCAAATCAAGAAAGGTCTGAAGACCCTTCTAGAAGCAAAACGACCTGTGCTGTATGTAGGTGGTGGCGCCGTTATTTCTGGTGCAGAAGAGCACCTAACTAAATTGGCTGAAGCGCTAAATCTACCTGTAGTCAGTACTTTGATGGGGCTTGGTGCATTCCCCGGCACTCATAAAAATTCCTTAGGCATGTTGGGTATGCATGGTGTGTATGAAGCCAATATGGCGATGCATAGAGCGGATCTCATTTTTGGTGTCGGCGTTCGCTTTGATGACCGAACCACAAATAGTCTAGAGAAGTACTGCCCAGACGCTAAAGTAATGCATATCGATATTGATCCTTCATCAATCTCGAAAAACGTGAAAGCGGATCTGCCTATTGTAGGCTCTGCAGAAAAAGTTCTCGAAAGCATGGTTAAACTGCTTGAAGAGCAGGGTAGCACGAACGATCAAGATGCTTTAAATCGCTGGTGGGATGAGATCCAAGTGTGGCGTGATCGTGAGTGTTTGTCTTATGAGACATCATCTGAGCGTATTAAGCCTCAGCAAGTTATTGAAACCTTGCACAAGCTGACAAATGGCGACGCTTATGTTGCTTCTGATGTAGGTCAGCACCAAATGTTTGCAGCCCTTTACTACCCATTCAATAAACCTCGCCGCTGGATCAACTCTGGTGGTCTTGGCACGATGGGCTTCGGTCTACCAGCAGGTATGGGTGTTAAGTTCGCCAAGCCTGAAGAAGAAGTGGTGGTAGTGACTGGTGACGGCAGTATCCAAATGAATATTCAGGAACTATCGACAGCAATGCAATACGATATCCCTGTTAAAATCATTAACTTGAATAACCGATTCTTAGGCATGGTAAAACAATGGCAAGACATTATTTACCAAGGCCGCCATTCAAACTCATATATGAGTTCTGTTCCTGATTTTGCCGCCATTGCTGAAGCTTATGGCCATGTTGGTATCCGAATTGAGTCTCCAGATCAGTTGGAATCTGGTCTAAAACAAGCACTTGATATGAAAGATCGCTTAGTGTTTGTTGATATCAATGTGGACGAGACTGAGCATGTATACCCAATGCAGATCAAAGGTGAGGGTATGGACAAAATGTGGTTAAGCAAGACGGAGAGAACGTAATTATGAGACACATTATTTCACTACTAATGGAAAACCAACCGGGGGCTTTATCGCGTGTTGTTGGTCTGTTTTCTCAACGTGCTTACAACATCGAATCTCTAACGGTTTCACCGACAGATGATGAAACATTATCGCGTTTAAACATTACAACCATCTCTGATGACATGGAACTGGAGCAGATCCAGAAGCAACTTAACAAACTGATTGATGTCCTTAAAGTGCAGGAAGTGACAGAGCTTGACCATATCGAACGTGAACTTATGATGGTGAAAGTGAAAGCCAGCGGTTTTTCACGTGCGGAAGTTAAACGTACTGCTGATATCTTCCGTGGTCAGATTGTTGATGTCACGGCTTCCCAGTACACGGTACAGATGGCAGGAACCAGCGAGAAACTTGATGCCTTTATTCAGGCCATTTCTGAAGTAACAGAAGTGATCGAAGTTGCGCGCAGTGGTGTAGTTGGAATCGCTCGTGGTGAACGCGCTTTAAAACCTTAAAAGTCGCTGTTTAGCCAATAAAAAAAACCACCGTATAACGGTGGTTTTTTGCATTTATGAATTGATTAGTGAAGGATACGAGCGCGAATAGTACCTTCGATGCTTTTGAGCTTCTTCAGTGCTTCTTCAGAGCGTTCCGTTTCTACATCAATAACCACATAACCGAAGTCTGCTGCTGTCTGTAGGTATTGACCTGCGATGTTAATCCCCTCTTCAGCGAAGATGGTGTTAATTTGAGTCAGAATACCTGGACGGTTTTCGTGAATGTGCAGCAGTCGTGAACAATCGCGATGCTCTGGTAGAGAAACTTCAGGGAAGTTAACGCTTGATAGCGTTGAACCATTGTCTGAGTACTTAGCCAACTTTCCTGCTACTTCTACGCCAATGTTTTCTTGAGCTTCTTGAGTTGAGCCGCCTACGTGAGGAGTTAGGATCACGTTATCGAATTTTTGCAGTGGAGACTCAAATGGATCTGCGTTGGTTTTTGGCTCGGTCGGGAATACGTCAATTGCCGCACCAGCAAGGTGACCTGCTTCCAGACTATGGCAGAGTGCTTCGATATCAACCACGGTACCACGAGCAGCGTTGATAAAGATTGAACCTGGCTTCATGCGAGCGAACTCTTCGGCACCCATCATGTTCTTTGTATCAGCGGTTTCAGGAACGTGAAGTGAGATGACATCACATTTATTCAGAAGCTCACTCATAGTGTGGACTTGAGTCGCGTTACCTAGTGAAAGCTTGTTCTCAATATCGTAGAAGTAGACACGCATACCCAGGTTTTCAGCAATAATACCTAACTGTGTACCAATGTGACCATAACCGATAATACCTAAACGTTTACCGCGTGCTTCGTATGAATTGTCAGCACTCTTCTTCCAAATACCACGGTGAGCTAGCGCGTTCTTTTCTGGAATACCGCGTAGTAGCAATAAGATCTGACCTAGTACCAATTCCGCAACACTACGTGTATTTGAGAAAGGTGCGTTAAATACTGGAATACCGCGAGATGCGGCTGCTTTAAGATCAACTTGGTTGGTACCAATACAGAAACAGCCAATGGCGACTAACTTTTCGGCAGCGTTGATCACTTCTTCTGTCAAATTAGTGCGCGAACGGATACCAATAAAATGGACATCCTTAACGGCTTCTAGAAGCTCATCTTCTGGAAGTGAACCTTTGTGATACTCAATGTTGGTGTAGCCGGCAGCCTGAAGAACTTCTACTGTTGATGGATGTAGACCTTCAAGCAAGAGAATTTTTATTTTGTCTTTTTCCAGTGAAACTTTGGCCATTGTCTTCTTCCTTAAAGTGGGGAAATTGGGCTTAAGTGGCGCACATTAGACTAAAGCAGATAAAGCAAACGTTTTTATCAGCGTTATGTAGCACGCAAACGTTTTCCTTGTGCGTCTTCTGACCATTAACTTAACAAAAAAAATACAGTTTGGGTAAGAAAATTACGGAATAAGGCAGAATATTTATTGATTAAAATGAAAAAAACGGCGCCAAATGGCGCCGCTTGTAATGAAATAACCAAAATTGATGGGTTACTCTTCGATTTTTGCCCCTTCCGGCGTGCCAGTGATGACAACATCAGCACCACGGTGTGCGAATAGACCAACAGTGACGACACCAGCAATAGAGTTGATTTTATCTTCTAGATCTTTTGGATCAGTAATCTTCATGCCATGCACATCAAGAATAACGTTGCCATTGTCAGTGACTACACCTTCACGGTAAGCAGGATCACCACCTAATTTAACCAACTGGCGAGCGACGTAAGAGCGTGCCATTGGGATAACTTCTACTGGTAGTGGGAATTGGCCAAGTACGTCGACTGCTTTAGTATTGTCAACGATACAGACGAACTTCTCAGAAATAGCAGCAACAATTTTCTCACGAGTCAGTGCTGCGCCACCGCCTTTGATCATGTCACGAGATGCGTTGATCTCATCAGCACCATCAACATAGATGTCTAGCATCGCAACATCGTTGCAGTCGAAGACTTCAATGCCGAGACCTTTTAGCTTTTCAGTTGATGCTTCAGAGCTTGAAACAGCACCTTTGATGTCATCTTTCATTGTTGCAAGTGCATCGATGAAGTGATTCACAGTAGAGCCTGTACCAACACCAACAATGCTGCCTTTTTCAACATACTTAAGTGCTGCCCAACCAGCTTCTTTCTTCATTTCATCTTGAGTCATGCTCATCTCCTAGAGGCGGTAGTAAAATCGTTTGCGGCGGCGATTATAGCTGCAAATTGGTTTTATTCCCAATCCCAGATCTGGCTTGGCGTCACTATTTTAGGTAGAGGTACATCCCAAGACTCAATAGGCAGTGAGTCGACTTGTTGGCAGTCATGGGCTAATCCAATCGGTTTAGGCCCGAGGCGTGTGTTGAACCAAGGCTCTAGCGTTCGATCGTAGTAGCCCCCTCCCATTCCTAGGCGATGTCCAGTCGAGTCAAAAGCGACTAAAGGGGTGCAGATGAGATCAAGCTGAGCGACAGGAATAATCTGAGTCTGGTTTAATTTGGGTTCTGCAATTGCATAGCGGTTTAGCACCATAGGTGTCGTGCTTGAGTATCGAAGAAACAGTAGATGACCGTGGGAGAAGGGATGAATTACAGGCAAGTAGACATCCTTTCCCTGATGCCATAGCCATTCAATGAGTGGTTTAGTATCGATCTCGCCATCTGCGGTGATGTACAAAGCGATGTGTTGTGCTGAGGCGATCTCAGGCAATTGCTTGAATTGTGTCACTAAGTCTAATCCTGCCAGATATTGCGTGTCGCTACTGAGCGCATTGCGTTTCTGTCGAATGACTTTGCGTAAGTCTTGGCGTGAAAGAGTCATGACATTACCCATGGTTGCTGGGTATCGAGATAGGGATACCCCAGAGTGCCGTTGGAGATATGGACCCTTGAACCAGCTGGTTCAAGGCGGATCAGCAGAGATAACCGTAGGCTTCTCGGTACAAGCCGAGCTTGCTCAATAGCTATCAAGTACTAACCCTTGGGTATTGCTTATCGGCTCAGGGACTTAATCCCCTCACGAACACTCCAGGGTAAATTCTTGATGGTGTAAAGGTTACTGCTGTCCTGGCTTAACTTTACTAATTGCATCATCCAAAGACGCAGAGAGCAGTTCCATACGCTCAACCATTGCATCTTGTTCCTGCTTTGAATCGTTGTCGCGGACTTCGAGTTCGTGACAAAAGTTTAAGGCAACAAAGGTCAGCAGCTGTACTTCGTTGGTCATCTTGGTTTTAGCCGCTAACTCTTTAAGGCGATCATCTAAACGTGCTGCTGCATTGATCAAAGACTCTTCTTGTCCTGCTGGACAGTTAACACGAGTTAGTTTGCCTAAGATTTCGACTTCTACCGCTTGATTACTCATACCGACTCTATATCTGTTGTCTAAGGTGATAAAGCAGATAATCACCGAGGGAGAAACTATAGAAAAAGCCTTATTAAGATTCAAGCTTTTCAGTTAGACCTAACCAAAATCAGTGTGTAACAACACAGTAATTGGGCAATTTGTGTAAAAGCTCCCCACAATTGCGCAATCACGCGTTTTCGCCTGCTTTGGTAAGTGATACGATTGAGGATATTTACTTTATTTTAGGTCATAGCAATGAGCGACACCAAATTACCTGATTATCTGACATTTGCCAGTGAGTTACAGTCGGCAGGCTTAGCGGTTAACCCAGCAGAACTTCACGGCTTGCTCACTGGAATGCTTTGTGGCGGTTTGAGCCTAATAGATAAAAGTTGGCAGCCACTTGTTTATGACTATGTGAGTGAAGGTATGGGGTGGCCTACAAAATCTTTGCAGTTAGCCGAAGGCACTTTAGATGCAACTATTCAGGAGCTAACAGGTTCTGGAATGGATCTTGAGCTACTCCTTCCCGATGATGAAGCGAGTGCAACACTGTTTGACGTCGCAGATGGTTTGGCCGAATGGGTTAACCACTTTATTTCTGGTCTTGGTCTTATCAACGCCGCATTAAGCAAAGCGTCAAGTGATGTCAAAGAAGCGCTGGCAGATTTAGAAGAGATCGCCAAGCTTGGTATTGATGAAGACGATGACCTTGAAGAACAAGCTCAATTGCTTGAGCAGGTGATCGAGCACGTTAAAGCGTGTGTGTTAACTATTCACGCTGAGTTTGGTCAAAAGCCGGCCGAGAAACAGGCTCCAACGATTCATTAATAGGTATCTCGATGAAGCAGTTTGATGTCGTTATTGCTGGTGGCGCGATGGCGGGGATGACCCTGGCGCTGGCAATTAACAAGCTCTCTCAACAACCTTTGTCTATTGCCGTGATAGAGCCATTTCAGGTTGATCATCAGGCTCATCCTGGCTTTGATTCACGTTCGATTGCACTTTCCTATGGTAGCGCGGCGATCCTGAGGAAGTTTGGTTTATGGGAAGAAATTGCAAAAATTGCCACGCCAATTGAACACATTCATGTCTCCGACCGAACCCATGCAGGTCTGACCGATATCGCAACTCAGGAAGTGGGTCTAGAAGCCTTGGGGTATGTTGTCGAATTGGCTGATGTTGGTCGTATTTACAATAGTCAGGCTCAGTTAGACGGCAATATTGAACTGATCCAAGCCTCTGTAAGTCAAGTTACTCGTCATGAGAAAAAAGTGCAGATAAGGCTCACCAATGAAACGGTGGTTGAAGGTAAATTGTTGGTTGCGGCAGATGGCGCGATGTCTACCTGTTGCCAGCAGTTGGGGCATGAACTGACTGAGCATAACTGCGATCAAGTTGCTGTGATAGCGAATGTTACCACAGAGCTTGCTCATAAGGGGCAAGCATTTGAGCGTTTCACCGAGTCTGGACCTGTTGCCCTGTTACCTATGTCGGAAGGGCGTATGTCCTTAGTTTGGTGTTTGCGTCCAGAACATGCCACAGAAGTCATGGACTATGATGACAAACAGTTCTTGTCAGAGCTTCAAACGGCATTTGGTTGGCGGTTAGGTAAGTTAAAAAAAGTCGGACAGCGAGCGAGCTACCCGTTACTACTTAGATACCGAAAAGAAAATGTTTCGCACCGCTTTGCTGTTGTCGGGAATGCGGCACAAACGCTTCACCCTATCGCTGGACAGGGATTTAACTTAGGTATCAGAGACGTCGCTACCTTGGCTGAAAGTATTGCAAATTCGACACATGATGTGGGTTGTTATCAGGTTTTAAAATGCTTTAAGCAGTCTCGATGTGATGATCGTGATGCGACAATTGAGATGACCTCTGCGTTAGTACATCTGTTTTCAAATGATTACTTAGCGACGCGGATCGGGCGAAATGTGGGTCTGTTTGCGATGGATAATTTGCCGATACTCAAAACACCACTATTGAGAAGAACATTAGGTTTGGTGTCTCGTTAGAGATATCAGCAAGGACACAAAGATATGATGCAAAGTGTAGATATCGCCATTGTTGGTGGTGGAATGGTTGGCTTAGCGCTCGCCGCTGCGTTCAAAGATACAGAACTACGTATCGCGGTGATCGAAAGTCGTGAACCAGAAAGTGAGCTTGGTGAGCTTCCTGATGTGCGTGTTTCAGCATTAAGTCGTTCTAGTGAGACAATTTTGCGAAACCTAGGGGCATGGCAAGGAATCGTTCAGCGTCGAGCGGCCCCTTATCGTGCAATGGAAGTCTGGGAACAAGACAGTTTTGCTCGAATTGAGTTCGAAGCACAGCAGCTAGCGCAACCGGACCTCGGTCATATTGTAGAGAACCGAGTTATTCAACTTGCGTTACTTGATCAAGTTAAGCAGCAAAGTAATGTCACTCTATTTATGCCGGCGAAATGTGCTTCGATGGCGATTGGAGAGAGTGAAGCATGGATCAACTTAGATAGCGGGCAATCATTGACGGCCAAGCTAGTTGTTGGTGCTGATGGCGCCAACTCTTGGGTACGCAAGCAGCAAGATATTCCTTTGACACATTGGGATTACGGTCACAGCGCGATTGTTGCTAACGTTCGTACTCAAGAATCTCACCAAAGTGTTGCACGTCAAACCTTTACACCTCAAGGTCCAGTGGCTTTTCTTCCTTTAGGTGAAGATAATTTGAGTTCTATTGTGTGGTCGACGGAACCGAATCGTGCTGAACGTTTACTTGGTATGTCAGCCAATGAGTTTAGTAAAGTGCTTACTGCTGAGTTTGACAATCGACTTGGCTTGTGTGAAGTGCTTGGTGAGCGATTCGCCTTCCCATTAAAAATGCGCTATGCACGCGACTTTGTGACAGAGCGAGTTGCATTAGTTGGAGATGCGGCACATACCATTCACCCACTCGCAGGGCAGGGGGTAAACTTAGGTTTGCTTGATGCGGCGAGTCTAGCCCAACAAGTACTAGAAATGTGGCAGCAAGGTGAAGACTTTGGGACTAAACGAAATCTACGGGGTTATGAACGTTGGCGTAAAGCTGAGGCCGCTAAGATGATTGCGGCAATGCAAGGATTTAAAGATCTCTTCGAAGGCAATAATCCAGCGAAAAAACTGCTCCGCGGTATAGGTATGAAGCTAGCAGGCCAACTTCCTGGTGCAAAAGATGAGATTATGAAGCGCGCATTGGGTTTGAAAGGTGATTTGCCGAAACTGGCACAGAACAGAGGAATAAAATCTCAAACCCACTAAAGTGGAAAGGGTTGGCATTGCCAACCCTTTTTAAATTCTGTTATGCGTATGCACAGCGGAGTTTCATGATTTCTTTATTGATCTCTTTTACCGCTTGAAAATGCCTGCGCTCTGCCTTTTCTGGCAGAATTAGCTTACCGTTATCAAACTCAAATTTACCTACTCCGTAGATATAAATCCTTCCTTTAAATAGTCGACTAATGTGTTTAGCAATCATACCTGGTGTATAGCGCTTAAACAGTCTCATACATTTGTCCTTATGTTTAGCAAGCACCGCAATTATACTGAGTTCCCACCATTAATAGTGTGATTGTCATGGGGGAATATGCAGTCAAAACTGTGTTATTTGGATATTTGTGTTGCTGTAGGCAAATTCGCGGATAAATATCCAAATTATTGTGATAATTACCTCATTTATGTTCTGAGTTAGGAACTTATAGAAGGTCTTAATCGTGAAGTATTAAGCCTCAACTATGTGACAGTTTTAAGAATAGTTTAACTTTTTAACTAGGTGTTAATTTGGTGTTAAATTTGCAAAAAAAAAGCCCGCTTCAAGGCGGGCGAATAGTCACAGATGCATTACACAAAAAGTGGATGTCCTGAAACAATCAGTGGATTCACTTTTTTTGTTGGAGAAGGAGTGCACTCGCATTGCAAGTTATGTACAGACTCTTCAGCGAGTGTCGAACGGGGCACATGACCTTTGTTCGAACTTTAACCAACAAAAACAGAATACTTCAAAAAACACACCATGACTACTTATGCTTTTAAATTGAATAATAATTTAACAACCAATACTTAGGCGTGAGACGCTAATCACCAATTGATGCAATCGATTGCAAAAAAATATCTGAATGTTATCCAACTTGGGTAGGTTTCGTTTCAGTCGCGGCAGATATTGGCGACTCTAGGTTGGCAAAGGCGAATCAAATCATCACATTGGAGGGCAATGCCCGCCATATTGGAGCCACTGCTGATGGTGACTTCAGGTTCACTCAAAAGTTGTTGATCGAAGATCACGGTCATTGGCGTTTTTAAAAGAAGGGGAACGACGGTACCAATCTGGTAGCCCGTTAAACTCGCTACCTGTTCCATAGATACGCAGGTCATACGTCGCCACTCTAGTAAAGCCCTGACTTTCTTGGGATCGATAGATTGATCTCCGGGTGCACAAGCGATGGCGTAACGATTGCTCATATCTCTCAGTACAATCGACTTCACCATCTGACTTGGGCGAATACCTCTTTGCATCGCCGCATCTTCAATTGTGACGGCTGGACGTTGATGAGGCAGCAGGCGAAAATTGACCTGCTGCGATTCAAGGTATTGGGTAATATGAGTAGAAAACGGACTAGTCATTGTCTTCAAGTGAGTAAGGAAGGGACGCGAAAGTCCACTGACTTTGAGTCTGGTCTTTAAGGCGTAGCTGAGTGTCCTCTTCCAAGTTGTTTGGTAATACAACAAGAGCCAAGGCATGGTTATCACTATAGCGATAGTGTGCGAGCAATTGACCCGCGCTACGCCAGTTTTCTCCAACAGCACGCTCTAGTTCTGCGTTAGCAGCAATCTCCTGCTGTGCTTCCCCTTTAATAATGAATAGCGCACGTTTGTTAATCCCGCGATATTTAGCTCGTGCTACCGTTTCCTGTCCGGTGTAACAGCCTTTAGTGAAGCTAATACCCGCTAAAGCTTGAACATTGAGTGCTTGTGGTATGTGCTCATTTTGCTGTTCAGCTGTTAAGATCGGCAAACCCGCTTGGATATCGAGGAGTGTCCAAAGTGTCTCATCAACCTTGTCAGCTTGGCTTGAAGCCACAATGTGCTGTGCCGCCTCTTGTGTTACCAGCAGCAACCAGCGCTGGTGGTCTATTTTAACGGCTGTTCCACCCTCTATTGGGCGCACATCTCCAGATAGAGTAGAGAGTGTATCAACCAGTTCGGTTGCCTTTTCACCCATCACACCCAGAGCGATCTCGTCGGCTTGCTTGATTTCTACCTTTGAAAAAACGGCATATTTTTTAATTTCTGCCAGCTCTTTTTCGATCACTGCTGACGGTTGAAACATGGCATAACCATCATTGTGATGGAAGAGTCGGAATACACTCCAGACTTTACCTTTGGCATCGCAGTGTGCGCCAAATGTGGATAAATGTGGTTCTAGCTTAACCACATCGCAGGTAACTTGGCCTTGTAAGTAAGACTTCTTATCTTCACCAACCATGGTGATTGCAGCCCATGAGTTGAGAGGGGCAATCGCCAGTTGGGGAAGAACATCATTTGACGCGAGTTGTAAGGGTGCAAAGTCGTTGTGCCAATCCATGATAGTTACCTAATAAGTAGTTGATGGCCGTATGTTATCGCCTATTCCTAGTGATAAACAACCTTTTGAATTGTGTGCCATTCATAATCTAGATAGTGAACGAAAATAGTGACCTTAGTCGGGAGTGTGACTGACGTACTAGTTGTAAGCTTATTTGCTTGTTACACTCGGCGCAAACAACCGATAAGGTGAGGAAGTAGAATGTATCCCGCAGAACAAAAAGCGCGTATTAAATGGGCGTGTCGCCGTGGAATGTTAGAACTCGACGTAGTGATCATGCCATTTTTTGAAGAATGCTTTGATGGCCTACAAGAAAATGAACAACGTGACTTTGTCTCACTGCTGGAGTGTGATGATCCAGATTTGTTTACCTGGATTATGGGACATGGTCGAAGCGAGAACTTAGGCCATGCAGCAATGGTAGATAAGATTGTCGCGCATAACCTCAGCAAAGTGCGTTAATCTCACTTTAACCCCATCAGCTATTGCTCTAAAGGCCAATACCTTGCTACTGGTTTTGGCCTTCTCAATAATTACCCTCTCTACATTACCATTAGCCCCAACCTTTTTGCTTTTGTTTGTGCTTTTTAAACACGTCAAGGCAGAACCGTTACTTATTAAGTCATTGCGAGATGAAGTGAGTTTTTTTTCTGCAACGCAATATCAATCAACTCGTGGTCGGCATAAGATCAAAAAAGTGATGTTCACGTTTTTACCGATCGGCTTGGTGATCATTCATCGCAATGAGGAAAGAGTGATGCTGTGGCGAGATAGTGTCACAGAAGCAAAATATCGTGAGTTAGTGGTGATGTTAAAAAGGGAGCCTTAGGCTCCCTCAAGTGAGATTATTTTAGCTTCTCTGGTACTAAAATTGTTGGGCCACTGTCTTCGGCAAGTTCAGGGTAGTCTAGAGTGTAGTGGAGGCCGCGGCTCTCTTTGCGTTCCATTGCACAACGTACCATAAGCTCAGCAACCTGTAGTAGATTACGCAGTTCAAGTAAGTTGTTAGATACTCTGAAGTTACTGTAGTACTCGTGTGTTTCCTGCTGAAGTAGCTGGATTCGGCGCAATGCACGCTCCAAACGCTTATCGGTTCTAACGATCCCCATGTAGTCCCACATAAAGAGACGTAACTCATGCCAGTTATGCTGAATGACGACCTCTTCATCTGAGCAGCTAACCTGACTTTCATCCCAAGCAGGAAGACTTGGTGGCAACGTTGCTTGATCGAGATTTGTGATGATGTCATTGGCAGCAGCCCACGCGTAGACCACACACTCAAGCAAAGAATTTGATGCCATGCGGTTTGCACCGTGTAGACCGGTATAGCTGACTTCACCGATTGCATAGAGTTGAGAGAGATCCGTTTGGCCTGTCTGCTCAACCATAACGCCACCACAGGTGTAGTGTGCCGCAGGAACCACTGGGATTGGTTCTTTGGTCATATCTATGCCGAGCTCGAGCAGGCGCGTATTGATGGTTGGGAAGTGCTTCTCAATAAAATCTGCTGGCTTATGACTAATGTCTAGGTACATACAGTCTGCACCCAGTCGTTTCATTTCAAAGTCGATAGCACGAGCGACCACATCACGTGGTGCAAGCTCTTCACGTGGATCGAAATCAGGCATAAAGCGAGAGCCGTCAGGACGACGCAAATAGGCGCCTTCACCGCGCAAAGCTTCTGTGAGCAAGAAGTTTCGAGCTTCTGGATGATATAAACAGGTTGGATGGAATTGATTGAACTCTAGGTTTGCCACTCGACAGCCAGCGCGCCAAGCCATCGCGATACCATCACCGGATGAAACGTCAGGGTTAGATGTGTATTGGTATACTTTTGATGCTCCACCTGTCGCAAGAACGACGAACTTTGAACGTACGGTTTCGACGTGCTCCTGATTACGGTTCCAGATGTATGCACCGACAACCTTTTTGCTGTCTCCACCGACCTTGTCTTCGGTAATTAAGTCTAGGGCGTTATGACGCTCTAAAACCGTAATGTTTGGGTGATTATGAACATTGTCTTGCAGAGAGGTTTGCATTGCCATACCTGTAGCATCGGCGGCATGTAAAATGCGACGATGGCTGTGACCACCCTCTCTGGTTAAGTGATAACGAGGGGCCTCATCACTATCGTTTTCTTCACGATCAAATGGAACGCCACCGTCGATTAGCCATTGCACACACTCTTTGGCGTTTCGGGCAATAAACTCAACCGTCTCTTTTTCGCAAATGCCTGCACCTGCGATTAGGGTGTCTTGAACGTGCGATTCAATACTGTCTGACTCATCGAAAACTGCGGCGATACCACCTTGCGCGTAATAGGTCGCTCCTTCGCTACGAGCTCCTTTACTCAGCACGATGACTTTGCCGTATTCAGCGACACGCAACGCCAACGATAGACCTGCTGCGCCACTACCCACCACCAACACATCACACTGATGTTCACAGTTTGCGTTCATAAAACTTTATCATTCCCGAGTTAAGTTGTATCTGTGCGCCTTCCTTCCCGAAAAAACGCATAGACAACAGAGCGATCCCGCTCTTAAATCTGTCATTGAATTGCATATTTGACTCACAAAACAAAAGAGTCAATCCGCTATAGTACCACTCCAAGAATGGCTTTGCATAAATGCAATTGTTCGTAAATAGCATTGCTTTTCTTTACCTACATCCCCACAATTTGGAACATAGGTAGTTTGATGCATCATTGCGTAAAAATAGTTTGAAGAATTTTTGAACTTATCTTTATTAGCTAGGTCACAATAGTGCTCAAGTAAGCAGTGGTGTCAAGACTACATTTTGCATAATTAATGTCCATGTCAGAGAAGATAGGGGCGAATAACAATAGGAGTACCCGCTCGAATGAACGAGCAGCTGACCGATCAAGTATTAATTGAGCGAGTTCAGAATGGGGATAAGCAAGCATTCAACTTGTTGGTGACTAAGTACCAGAACAAAGTTTGCAATCTTATTTCTCGCTATGTGAATAATCCTGGTGATGTTCCCGATGTAGCACAAGAAGCATTTATTAAGGCGTACCGAGCGATACCAAGCTTTCGTGGTGAAAGTGCCTTCTATACTTGGTTATATCGGATTGCCGTTAATACTGCAAAGAACCACCTTGTCGCACAGGGCAGAAGACCCCCTGCACAAGATGTGGATACTGAAGATGCTGAATATTACGAAACGGGTAATGCATTAAAAGAAATTTCGAACCCTGAGAACTTAACGTTGTCCAATGAATTGAAACGTGTTGTTTTCAGTGCGATTGATGCACTGCCTGATGATTTAAAAACCGCAATGACGTTGCGCGAGCTCGATGGCTTAAGCTACGAAGAAATAGCAGCGGTTATGGATTGCCCTGTAGGAACGGTACGTTCGCGTATCTTCCGTGCTCGTGAAGCGGTTGAAAAGAAAATTCAACCCCTTTTGCAACGCTAGACCAGTAACATTAATGGTGAAAATAATGGCTGACAAAGAGAAACTTTCAGCACTCATGGATGGAGAGTTGGTTGATAAAGCTCTGATAAGTGAACTAGAGCAAGACCAAGAAAGCCTGCAATCATGGCACAATTATCATTTAATTGGTGACGTGATGCGTGGTGAGGCTCCGGAAAAACCGGAGTGGAACATTGCTGAAAGCGTAGCGCTAGCACTTGAAAATGAACCAGCGCACTCAACAGTAACTCAGTTAGCGCAGCACCGTCGTGTTGAGTCTCAACCGACGCCGTCACAAGCTCGTCGTCAAATGCCTGCTTGGTTAAGCCAATTTGGTCAGGTCGCTATGGCTGCCTGTGTCTCGTTGGTTGTTATTCTTGGCGTGCAACAATATGGCGGCTCGGATGCTAGCGTTCCAGAAGCGGAAACTTTACCTGTTCTGCAAACCATTCCTTTCTCTGGAAGTGCTGAACCAGTGAGCTTAACCCGCTCTTCGCTTGAACAATCGAATACCAATGAATTAAATGTTCAGGAACAACGTCGTCGCATTAATGCGATGCTACAAGACTACGAATTACAGCTACGCTTGAATAGTGACAACGGCCTTGAGCACAGTGATAATCCTGAAACGGTAGTTGAATGAAAAAAATTCTGATCAGTGTGCTGACACTGCTCAGTTTGAATACAACATTGGCCTTTGCAGATGATGATTCTGCAGAGGCTTTGTTGCATCAAATGAACGAGGCAAGTCAGCATTTAAATTACGAACTGTCTTATATTTTAATTAAGAAAAATAGCATTGAACCACTGCTGTACCGACACGCTCGCGCAGAGGGTAAGCAACTTGCTCATCTACTTTACTTGAGTGGCCCAGTAAGAGAGGTTATTCGACGTGGTGATGAAGTGAGTTACATCGAACCTGGCGTCGAACCTTTTACGATTGAATCCGGTAACTTGGTTGCACCAACCATCCCTATGCTCAATGCCAATGTTGATAAGTTGAAAGGGTTTTACGACTTTATTCCTGTCGGACGCGCGCGCGAAGCGGGTACCGCATGTCAGGTGTTACGTGTTGTGCCTAAAGATGGGCAGCGTTACTCGTATGTGCTGTGGGTAGATGAAAAAAGCAAATTACCTTTACGGGCTGATCTGGTTGATCGAGACGGTGAAGTGTTAGAGCAGTACCGAACCATCTCATTTAGTGTTAACGATCAGATTGGACAGGCGATGAGTGGACTGAATCAGGTCAAATTGCCAGAAGTTCTCTCTTTGCCTAAAGGTCAGGTGAGCAGTTCATATTGGACGGTTGGTTGGATCCCTAATGGTTTCGAGCCGAAAGAGCTCAATCGTTATCGAATGAACAATACCGACCGCATGGTCGAAAGCCAAATGTACAGTGATGGCTTATTTAATTTTTCTATCTATATCTCGGATAGTGATGACTTGTCGCTTAAAGGACAGCTAGTGAGACAAGGTCGCAGAACGCTGCATAGCTTTGTTCGCGGCGAGTACGAAATCTCTGTTATCGGTGATATCCCCCCTGCTACTGCCAAACGTATTGCTCTGTCAGTGACGTTTGTAAAGAGTGAGAGTACCACCCAATGATGACCGCATTGGCAACAGTTTCTGAGGTGACAGAGCTGGCATCGGGATTTGATGTCGAGCTAAGTTGCGAACAGCAGACGAGCTGCAGTAGCTGTTCATCTCAGAAGAGCTGTGGGACGGGCATTGTATCTAAAGCCGTGGGGAAAAAATCGCTCCACTGGCATCTAGTGACAGATAAGCGAGTTGAGAAAGGGCAAGTGGTGGAAATCGGTTTGCCTGAAAAAAGCGTATTGCAGTCCGCAGCGCTGGTTTATCTCTTGCCACTGTTTGCGATGATCATTGGCGCGTTGGTCGCTCAATGGTGGATTGTCCCTGCGTTTTCTCTCGGAGAGGGGGTAGTCATCCTCACTTCGGCTCTTGCAACGGTTGGAGGGATTTATCTAGCAAAAAGATTATCTTTCAGATTAGAGCAGCAATCTTCGCAGCAAGTCATATTATTAAGGGTATTAGGTGAGCCAATTAGCTAGTGCGAAGCGGCTAGAAATTGGGTAGAATCTGCCAACTTGATTGAAATGCCGTCACAAGACGGCTTTCTTGTCCCCATTTATAAGAGTTTAGTCACCCCAAATCATGAAGCACATTCGTAACTTTTCGATTATCGCCCACATCGACCATGGTAAGTCGACCCTATCAGACCGTTTAATCCAAGTATGTGGTGGTTTAAGCGACCGTGAAATGGCCGCACAGGTTCTGGACTCCATGGATCTAGAGCGTGAGCGTGGTATCACCATCAAATCACAGAGTGTGACGCTAAACTACACCGCTAAAGATGGTGAAACGTATCAGTTGAACTTCATCGATACTCCGGGACACGTTGACTTCGCCTACGAAGTATCCCGTTCTTTAGCCGCTTGTGAAGGTGCGCTACTGGTTGTTGATGCGGGTCAGGGTGTAGAAGCTCAAACTCTTGCTAACTGTTATACGGCGATCGAGATGGATCTTGAGGTTGTGCCAATCTTAAACAAGATCGACCTTCCTGCTGCCGATCCTGAGCGTGTTGCTGAAGAGATCGAAGAAATCGTAGGCATTGATGCGATGGAAGCGACGCGTTGTAGTGCAAAAACAGGCCTTGGTGTGGATGATGTGCTTGAAAACATTGTCTCTGCGATTCCTGCACCAGAAGGTGACCCAGATGGGCCACTTCAAGCTCTAATCATTGACTCTTGGTTTGACAACTACCTTGGTGTTGTTTCTTTGGTTCGTATTAAGAATGGCCAGTTGAAGAAAAACGAAAAAATTAAGGTAATGAGTACAGGACAAGTGTGGGGGGTTGATCGTCTAGGCATCTTCACACCGAAACAGGTTGATACAAATTCACTAAGTACGGGTGAAGTGGGCTGGGTGGTTTGTGGTATCAAAGATATTCTAGGTGCTCCTGTAGGTGATACGCTCACACTGGCTAAACATGGTTGTGATGCACCGCTACCGGGCTTTAAGAAAGTAAAACCTCAGGTTTATGCCGGTCTATTCCCTGTATCATCTGATGATTATGAAAACTTCCGTGATGCACTAGGCAAGTTAAGTCTAAATGACGCCTCTCTGTTCTATGAGCCAGAGAACTCTGCAGCTCTTGGCTTTGGTTTCCGTTGTGGCTTCCTAGGCATGCTACACATGGAGATCATTCAAGAGCGTCTAGAGCGTGAATACGATCTAGACCTTATTACTACAGCACCAACCGTAGTTTATGAAGTAGAACAGACGGATGGGACGATTATATACGTAGATAGCCCTGCAAAATTGCCTGCGGTAAATGATATCGAGGAAATTCGTGAGCCAATCGCACGTTGTAATATTCTTGTTCCAGCAGACTACCTAGGTAACGTGATCACACTATGTGTTGAGAAACGTGGTATTCAGGTTGATATGGTTTACCACGGTAACCAAGTTGCTGTGACTTACGATATCCCGATGGCGGAAGTTGTTCTTGATTTCTTTGACCGTCTGAAGTCTACATCACGTGGCTATGCGTCACTTGATTACAACTTCCAGCGTTTTGAATTGTCTAACATGGTTCGTGTAGACGTACTTCTTAACGGTGATAAGGTGGATGCTTTAGCATTGATCACACATAAAGAGCAGGCGCAAACTCGCGGTCGTCAGCTTGTTGAAAAGATGAAAGAGTTTATCCCTCGTCAGATGTTCGATATTGCGATTCAAGCAGCGATCGGCAACCACATCATCGCCCGTTCAACAGTGAAACAGCTACGTAAGAACGTTATCGCAAAATGTTACGGTGGTGACGTGAGCCGTAAGAAGAAGCTACTGAAGAAGCAGAAAGAAGGTAAGAAGCGTATGAAGCAGATTGGTAACGTAGAGTTGCCTCAAGAAGCTTTCCTAGCGATCTTACACGTAGGTAAAGACTAAGTATCCTTGATACTTTCTGACCCACTGCATGTCATCGGATAATCACTGATTTCCTTATCGCGTAATGTGTAGAGAACTCAGTGATTTGTCCAGTGTCATAGATACCGACTAAAGCATTCAATTGAGTGGAAGAGTTATGCTCTTTCACTTTCGTATTTTTGAGAGAAGGGAAGTCAATGGCGAATACATTTTCACTCATCCTAGTGATCGTTACTTTAGTAACGGGCGTTGTCTGGGTTCTGGAAAAGCTCGTTTTTGCTAAAAAGCGTCAAGAAAAACTGGCTGAAGTTGAAGCTCAAACCAATGGTTTGGATGCAGCCGTTCTAGCAAAAGTGCAGACTCAGCCTTGGTGGGTAGAGAATAGCGTCTCTATTTTCCCAGTTATTGCTGCTGTCCTTGTATTGCGCTCATTTATCTATGAACCTTTTCAAATTCCATCAGGCTCGATGATGCCAACCCTGCTGGTGGGCGATTTTATCCTGGTTGAAAAATACGCCTATGGCCTGAAAGATCCAGTATGGCGCACTCAGTTAGTCGAAACAGGCAAGCCTGAGCGTGGTGACATTGTAGTATTTAAGTACCCACCTCAGCCAAATATCGATTACATCAAGCGTGTTGTAGGCCTTCCGGGAGATACGGTTCGCTACAACAGCAAGAAAGAAATCTGCATTCAGTCTTCAGGTGAGACCAGTTGTCAGCCAGTCAAACTGTCTAATGTAGAAGAGAGCCAGTTCATTCAAAATGGCATCCCATTGATTCAATTGGATGAAAAGTTGGGTGAAGTGGGTCATCAGATTTTGGTTAACCCACTGCGTCGTGACCGAGTTGAATTGTATCAACCTCGCAACGGTGTGAATGAGTGGGTGGTTCCAGAAGGTCAGTACTTTGTGATGGGGGATAACCGTGACAACAGTGCTGATAGCCGCTACTGGGGCTTTGTCCCAGAAGCCAACCTAGTGGGTAAAGCTGTTGCTATTTGGATTAGCTTCGAATTCGAACGCGATGCAGATAGTGTCTTACCTTCTTGGATTCCAACTGGTGTTAGGTTTAACCGCATCGGTGGTATTAACTAAATTATGAATGAGAGAGCATGAATTCTCCTATTGCAAAACTAGAGAAAAAGCTCGGCTATCAATTTAATGATGCCGAGCTAATCAGCTTAGCACTGACACATCGCAGTGCTAATGGAAAACACAATGAGCGTCTTGAGTTTCTGGGCGATTCAATTTTAAGTTTTGTCATTGCTGATGATCTTTACCATCGTTTCCCAAAAGTGAATGAAGGGGACATGAGCCGCATGCGTGCCACCTTAGTGCGTGGCAATACACTCGCGGAGCTAGGTCGTGAATTCGAACTAGGAGATCACTTAAAATTAGGTCCAGGTGAATTAAAGAGCGGCGGCTTTCGTCGTGATTCAATCCTTGCTGACGCTGTAGAAGCGATCATTGGTGGTATCTACTTAGATAGTGATATCGAAGTCGTGCGTGGCATCATATTGAGTTGGTACAAAACTCGCCTTGATGCGATTAAGCCAGGGGTTTCACAAAAAGATCCTAAAACTCGTCTACAAGAGTTTCTTCAGGGTCGAAGAAAACCTCTACCTGCTTACACAGTGACTAATATTAAAGGTGAAGCACATAACCAAGAGTTTACGGTTTCGTGTGATGTAGCAGGTATTGGACAACCTGTTATTGGTAAAGGCACCAGCCGCCGCAAGGCAGAACAAGCGGCTGCTGAATTAGCACTAGAGCAACTGACCAATGACTGATTCAACAGACAACAACGAATTTGATATCGATGCGTTTTTCTCATCGAGCAATGAACAGACAAGTTCGCCAGACAATCAACACTGTGGCTTTGTGGCGATTGTAGGTCGTCCAAACGTGGGTAAATCAACACTTCTTAACCGTATCCTAGGTCAGAAGATTTCGATTACTTCACGTAAACCTCAGACGACTCGTCACCGTATTATGGGCGTTGATACCGAAGGCGACTACCAAGCTATTTATGTCGATACTCCGGGTCTGCATATTGAAGAGAAGCGTGCGATTAACCGTTTGATGAACCGTGCAGCTAACTCTTCACTCAGTGATGTTAACCTAGTCTTTTTCTTGGTTGATGGCACGCACTGGACCAGTGACGATGAAATGGTGTTGACCAAACTGCAAAAGTCTAACTTCCCAGTGGTACTGTGTGTCAACAAAGTTGACAATGTACAAGACCGCAATGACGTAATGCTGCATATGATGGAAATGTCTAAGCGCATGGACTTTGTTGATGTGGTGCCTATCTCGGCGAAGCATGGCAAAAACATTGATGTGTTGCGTAAACATGTTCGTGAGCACTTGCCGAAGGCGACACACCACTTTCCTGAAGAGTATGTCACTGACCGTTCTCAACGCTTTATGGCGTCAGAGATTGTTCGCGAAAAGTTGATGCGTTTTACGGGTGAAGAGCTTCCTTACTCTGTTACCGTTGAAATTGAACGCTTTGACTACAACCCAGAAACAGACGGATTCCACATTAACGCTTTGATTTTGGTTGAACGCAGCGGCCAGAAGAAAATGGTAATTGGTAAAGGCGGCGAAAAGATCAAAACGATCGGCCGTGAAGCGCGTCTGGATATGGAAGAGTTATTTGGTCGCAAGGTTTACCTTGAAACTTGGGTTAAGGTGAAATCTGGCTGGGCGGATGATGAGCGCGCTCTTCGTTCACTCGGCTACATCGATGACCTTTAACGAGTGCGAGGCTTGAGCTTCGCTCCGTAGAATACGAAATAAGGAGCCACTGGCTCCTTCTTTTTTATGTAACACTAATCTGGCAGATTCTATGTCTTCTGATGGCTTACAGCGTTGCTTTGTTTTACACCGTCGCCCTTACAGCGAATCAAGTTTAATCCTTGATGTCTTTAGTGAGGAATATGGCCGTATTACCTTGATGTCTAAAGGTGCACGTAGTAAACGTTCTAACCTGAAAGGGGCTTTGCAGCCATTTACGCCTTTATTGCTCAAGTGGTCAGGCAATGGTTCGATGAAAACGTTACGTCAGGCTGAGCCAATTAGTCTCGGGTTACCACTGTCGGGGATCTCCCTTTATTCGGCTATGTATGTTAATGAGCTTGTCGGTCGAATTTTGATGGCGGAAGTTCCAATGCCTGCGCTGTTTCACGATTATTTACATGCCCTGACGGAATTGGCGCAGTGTGAAAATCCAGAGCCCGCCCTGAGACGATTTGAACTCGCTATGTTGTCAGCAATGGGCTATGGCGTCGATTTTATGCACTGCGCGGGTACGGGTGAACCCGTTGAACCGGCAATGACTTACCGTTACCGAGAGCAGAAAGGCTTCATCGCTTCGGTACGCAAAGATAACCTAACGTTTTACGGCAGTGAGCTTATCGCGATTAGTGAGCGTAGATTCACCACAAAAGAACAACTTAAAGCGGCAAAACGCTTTACACGCATAGCCTTAAAGCCGTATCTTGGCGGCAAACCATTAAAAAGCCGGGAACTGTTTTTATCCAGAGCAAAGGTTCCCTATACCAAGAACATTAATTGATAGACGATTGATGGGCTGGGTATTAAGCACGGAGTATTGGAAAATGAGCTCAATCTATCTAGGTGTTAATATCGATCATATTGCGACTTTGCGTAACGCGCGAGGTACAAAGTATCCAGATCCTGTACATGCTGCGGAAGTCGCGGAGCGAGCTGGCGCTGATGGTATTACCATCCACCTACGTGAAGACCGTCGTCATATCAATGATCGTGATGTACGTATCCTACGTGAAACGCTTCAAACGCGTATGAACCTAGAGATGGCTGTGACTGACGAAATGGTAGAGATCGCGCTAAAAACTAAGCCTGAATACGTGTGTCTGGTACCTGAAAAACGTGAAGAATTGACCACTGAAGGCGGTCTAGATGTTGTTGGTCAGCTAGAGAAAGTTAAAAACGCGACACAAAAACTGACTGAAGCGGGTATTAAGGTATCGCTATTTATCGATGCAGACCGTGAACAGATCGATGCAGCAAAAGCATGTGGAGCGCCATTCATTGAGCTTCATACTGGTCACTACGCTGATGCAGAGAGTGAAGAAGATCAGCAAGATGAGCTGAAAAAAATCGCTGCTGGCGCAAGCTACGCGAACGATCTTGGTATTACAGTGAATGCTGGACATGGCCTGACTTACCACAACGTCGCACCGATTGCTGCTATCCCTGAAATTTATGAGCTGAACATTGGCCATTCAATTATTGGTCGTGCGGTGTTTGATGGTCTTCATAAAGCCGTTGCTGATATGAAAGCGCTAATGGTTGCAGCGCGTCGTTAAGTTATGGCAATTGTTGGCTTGGGGACGGATATTGCTGAAATTGAACGAGTAGAGAATGCGCTCACCCGTAGCGGTGAGCCCTTTGCTAAACGCATTCTCACCGCCAATGAACTCGCAAAGTTTACAGGACTGAAGCAGCAAGGACGTTTTTTAGCTAAGCGTTTTGCGGCTAAAGAAGCAGCTTCAAAGGCGCTAGGAACCGGCATCGCGTTGGGGGTTAGCTTTCAAGACTTTGAAATTACCAACGATGCGTTAGGTAAACCAGTGCTGACATTAAGTGGCAAAGCTTTAGAAATGGCACAAAAAAAACAGGTGGAGCATATCCACCTGTCCATCTCCGATGAGCGCCACTATGCCGTGGCGACAGTGATATTAGAAAGCTAGCTGCCTAAGTAGGGCTGAGCACTCGCCACTACTTTTTCCATTTCATCCTGCAATTCAAATAACTCAGGCTCAATGTCCTCGATACTTGAGCCTGAACGAAGCTCCTTCTCAATCGTTGCACAGATATTCTTGAGTCGTGGTACGCCACAATAAGAGCTACTGCCATGCAGTTTGTGCACATGATGAATCAACTGTTTAGTGTCAAAGTGATCATCTTCAAGGGCGCCTTCAACAATCGCACTCACTTCAGGCACATAGTCGACAAGCATCTGTAGCATGTCGCGTGCGAGATCTTCTTTATTCGCAGACTGTTTAAGTGCCGCTTGCCAATCGATGATCATATTGCTGTGCTCTGAATGAGCAGCTTGTTCAACCGCTTCCTCAATCACGGCTGAAGTGCTGATATCGAGTTTTTCGAGTTCTTCTTGGTTGGTATGCGGATTCCAGTGCATTAGAACCTGTTGAAGCACATGTTCTTCGATCGGTTTGGTTAGGTAGTCGTCCATGCCTGCTTTCAATAGTCGATCACGTTCGCCACTCATAGCGTGAGCAGTAACTGCGATCACTGGCGTGTTGGCATTCAACTCTGTTTGTTTAATCTTCTTACACGCGGTCACCCCATCCATATGCGGCATTTGAATGTCCATCAGGATAATATCGAAATGCTGAGCTTCTGCTTGTTTGACGGCATCGATACCATTGGTACAGGTAATGACTTGGTCAACACGCTCTTGCAGAAGGGCACTGATGAGCTTCAAGTTGGCAGGGTTGTCGTCGACAGCCATGACGGTCAGTGGCAGCGTTTTTCTATTCTCTGTAACACTTTCCAGCAACGGCTCGCTTTCTTGATTCGCCGCCAGAGTCTGAAGCAATTTGCGTCTAGAGAGTGGCTTGGTGATACAGTGAATATGATACTTCTGGATCAGGTGATCTGATAGCGCGAGGCTGGTACTAGGTGTACCAACGACGACGTGTGGAGCACAGCGCATCGCTTGTTCCACCCAGCTCTGTACTGTCGCCACTTCGTTATCGCCGCTCGGCGATAGGTTGAGTAGAACGTAGTCATATTTCTCCACTTCCTCTGGTAATGAGGAGCGATAAGTCACGACTAAGCCTTCTTGAACCAGTGTCTGCTGAATGACAGATGCTGCTTGCATGTTTGGCTCAACCAGTAGCAATGAGCGTTGACGTAGTACTTGAGTTTCTAGCAACTCACTGACTGGCATATCGGTTGACGATAGACGTAAAGTAAACCAGAAGGTAGATCCTTGGTGGAGGCGACTGGTAAGACTGATTTCACCGCCCATCTGGCTAACCAGTTTTTGCGTAATAACCAAGCCTAGACCTGTACCGCCATAACGTCTGGAGATACTGGCATCAGCTTGGCTGAACGCTTGGAATAGTTGCGATTGCTGACGCTCTGAAATACCGATACCAGTATCTCGCACCATAAATTGCAATTCGACAAAGTCATCTTTCTGAGAGCGCATCTCAACACTGATATCGATGTTGCCACGTTCTGTAAACTTGATCGAGTTACCGACTAAGTTAGTCAGAACCTGTTGAATACGCAGAGGATCCCCCACCAACCCAGCTGGAATTTTAGGATCGATTTTTAATGTTAATTCGAGCCCTTTCTCATGGGCGCTGGTGGCCTGAAGATTGACCACTTCTTCCAGCGAGCCTTGGAAATCAAACGGGATGTTCTCCAGTGCCAGTTTACCCGCTTCCAATTTAGAAAAATCTAAAATGTCATTGATGATATTGAGTAAGTTGTTTGCCGACTTTTCTATCGTTTGTAAGTAGTCGGCTTGGCTATTGGTTAGAGTTGTCTTGAGCATTTGTCGAGTAAAGCCGATGACACCATTAAGAGGGGTACGCAGTTCGTGGGACATGTTGGCCAAAAACTCGGATTTGACTCGAGCGGCTTCTTGAGCGCGTTTTTTGGCGATGTCGAGCTCGACGTTTTGAATTTCTAGCTGTTCAAGCGTTTCTCGTAAATCGGAGGTTGCTTGGTCAATGCTGTGTTGCATTTCTACGTGATATTCCGACAGTGACACCGCCATCGAGTTGATACCGTTTTTCAGGGAGTCTAACTCGCCATGCATCTTACCTTCGATACGGACATCAAGATGACCGCGACGAATTCGGTCGACCATGTTTTTCATATGGGAGATAGGGCGTGTCACGTCATACATCAATCGGTAAGCGAAGACGGCGGATAGACCTAACCCGATCAAGAGTACTAAGCAAGCCGAAAATATTTCCTGATACTGCTGCAAACGAAGTGAGGATAAATCGAGTTCAATCGCGACATAACCCAGAGCGGGGTTATTTCCCTGATCTTTCATTGTCGCCATGAGGCCTGATTCAGCGATCACAGGCGCTCTAAGTACCAAGGTGTTGTCGGTTAAATCAGAACTGACTAATAGTGGAATCGGTTCCGTGCGAGGAAAAGTAAGCAGCTCGAAATTGGGGTGAAAGTTTGAGGTAACAAAGAGGTCATGATTGTAATCGAATACTGCAATGCTTCGAACAAACTTAGAATTTTTTCGATGTGCATAACTAATGATTCGGCGGACTGACTCGCGGCTATTATTTTTTAACCCCTCTTCACTCGCGATCGCTAATGGTTCGATAATACTTAAACCTGAATTGATCACTTGCTTTTCAAGATCGTGATAGCGATTGAAAGAGAAAAATGCGCTCAAAAGCAGGCCGATAATCAGCGTAGGTGCTAACGTGAGTGTAATAACGCGGGCGCGCAAGCCATATCTTGTCATTATTATCTAAACATCGTGGTGTGGATATGGGAAAATGACTTCCAAAATTAATCGAAGTCGTCGAGTCCTTAAGCATAATCAACTCAGTCGGCTCAGACAATGATTCAGGCGTAAAAGCTTGGGACGTATACCTAAATAACCTCTAGATGAGGTTTGTCTTACGGGTATTTTAAGCAATTCGAGCACAAGGTCGTTAGACCATAGAAATAGGCACACAGCATGGCGCGTTTTTTCCAACCGAAGAAGAAAACTCAACTCAATACTAAGCATCAATCGCTAACCATTGAAAAACTCGATCATCACGGCGCAGGCATGGCTTATCAAAATAACAAACCTATCTTTATTGAAGGTGCTCTGCCCGGTGAGCAAGTGTTGGCGCAGCTGACAGAAAGTAAGAGTAAGTTTGCACGAGCCAAACTCATCAAAATTCAGCAACCCAGCCAGCAACGTATTGAACCTTTCTGTGCACATTATCATGAGTGTGGGGGCTGTAATATGCAGCACCTATCGAGTGCAGCGCAGCAAGAGTATAAGCAACAGACGTTGAGTCAGTTAATGAGTAAGTTTGCTGGGCAAAGTATTGAATTGGACGCGCCAATTTTAGGGGACTCTCAGAGTTATCGCCGTCGTGCCCGAGTGAGTATCAAGCTAAACAAAAAAACACGTCAGCTTGAATTTGGTTTCAGAAAAAAGAACAGTCAGGATATTGTCAACGTGACCCACTGTCCTGTGCTGGATACAGAACTGGATGCTTTGCTTGCCCCGCTGTATTCACTGCTACGCGGTTTCTCCAATCAAGAGAACATCGGTCATTTAGAATTGGTAAAAGGCGACAACACCAACGTGATTGTGTTGCGCCACTTAAAGCCTCTAAAAGCACAAGATCAGCAGGCACTTGAAGATTTTGCACAGCAGCAGGGAGCGGCGCTTTACCTCATGCCAGAGAGTGATCAGCTAAATCGAGTTGTTGGTGAGTCGGCACACTATCGAGAAGCGGGAGTGACGATTCCATTTGAGCCGAATAACTTTATTCAGGTAAACCAGAAGGTCAACCAAGCTATGGTGCAGCAAGCTATCACTTGGCTAGAATTGACGGCTCAAGATAGAGTGTTGGATCTGTTCTGCGGTCTGGGCAATTTCAGTTTACCTATCGCTAAGCAGGTGATGAGTGTCGTTGGGGTTGAAGGTGTTGACGTTATGGTTGAAAAAGCCGCATCCAATGCCCAGTTTAACCAAATAGACAATGCGTCATTTTATCAGGCGAATTTGGAACAAGACGTTTCTGGTCAGCTCTGGGCCGCTGAAAAATTTGATAAAATACTGCTCGACCCGGCCAGAGCGGGGGCTAGTGGTATTATTGAGCAAATCTCTGCGTTGGGTGCAAGTCGAGTAGTTTATGTTTCTTGCAATCCTGCTACCCTAGCCAGAGATTCGCAAAGCTTGCTAAGTCAGGGCTACAGATTACAAAAATTGGGTATGCTTGACATGTTTCCGCATACCAGCCATTTAGAGTCGATGGCACTCTTTGTAAAGGATTAAACGAACTTCCTCAGCGGCTGGTAGTCTCAATGCTGAGGATATCGAAGATAAAAAATATAACAGGACGAAGATAATGGTTGCGGTAAGAAGCGCACATTTAAATCAAGACGAACAGTTTGAGCTAGATAAGTGGATTGCTAGCTTAGGGCAAGACCCTAAAATTGCTAAGCGCTTAAAAGAAGTTTACCGTCGTGGCGAAGAAATCTTAGAGGGGAACGATCAAGGCCCACTGCTTTTGTGGCGTGGTCGGGAAATGATCGAGATCTTGATTACTTTGTCGATGGACAAAGCGACGTTAGTCGCTGCATTGCTATTTCCGCTGGTGACCAGTGGGGCTTACGATAGACAGCAATTTGAAGAAGATTTTGGTAAAGAGACCATCAAGCTGATTGATGGCGTTGAAGAGATGGCCGCGCTTGGTCAATTGAACGTCACAATGGAAGGCGGTGCTGCCTCAACGCAAGTGGACAATGTTCGTCGCATGTTACTCGCGATGGTCGATGATTTCCGTTGTGTGGTTATCAAGCTTGCAGAACGAATTGCTAACCTAGTCGAAGTTAAAAAGGCGCCAGAAGAAGTTCGTCAAGCGGCAGCAAAAGAGTGTGCCAATATCTATGCGCCTTTGGCTAACCGACTTGGCATTGGTCAGTTGAAATGGGAAATGGAAGACTACGCGTTCCGTTATCAGCAACCAGAAACCTACAAACAGATAGCTAAGCAACTTTCTGAACGCCGTATCGTGCGTGAAAAATATATCCAAGACTTTGTCGATGACCTGATGGCAGAGATGAAGGCCTCGTCGATCAATGCAGAGGTCAGTGGTCGTCCTAAGCATATCTACAGTATTTGGCGAAAAATGCAGAAAAAAGGTCTCGCATTTGATGAGCTATTTGACGTGCGAGCGGTACGTATCATTGCTGATAAGCTTCAAGATTGTTATGCCGCGTTAGGTGCTGTCCATACCAAATACAAGCATCTCCCTAGCGAGTTTGATGACTACGTCGCGAACCCGAAACCGAATGGATACCAATCGATCCATACCGTGATACTTGGCCCTGAAGGTAAGACGATAGAAATTCAGATTCGTACTAAAGATATGCACGAAGATTCTGAGTTAGGCGTGGCCGCGCACTGGAAATACAAAGAAGGTGGCGGTGGTCGTAGCGGTTACGACGAGAAGATTACTTGGCTTCGTAAGCTGCTGGATTGGCAAGAAGAAATGTCAGATTCAGGCGAGATGCTTGATGAACTGCGCAGCCAGGTGTTTGATGATCGCGTTTATGCCTTTACACCACGTGGTGATGTCGTCGACTTACCTATGGGCGCGACGCCTTTGGACTTCGCTTACCATATTCACTCAGAAGTCGGACATCGCTGTATCGGTGCGAAAGTCGCGGGACGTATCGTACCGTTCACTCACAAGCTGGCGATGGGTGATCAGGTCGAAATCATTACATCCAAAGAGCCGAATCCATCACGCGACTGGCTAAACCCTTCAATGGGCTTCGTCACTTCAGGTCGTGCTCGCGCTAAGATTAATGCTTGGTTCCGCAAACAGAGCCGTGAGAAGAACCTAGAAGCTGGACGTGAAATTCTCGAAACGGAACTGGCGAAAATCGGCGCGACGCTAAAAAATGCAGAGCACTATGCCATTAAGCGTTTTAACGTCAACAGTGCAGATGAGCTCTATGTTGGTGTCGGTAGTGGTGATTTGCGAATAAACCAAATCATTAACCATATCAACGCCTTGGTGAATAAGCCGACGGCAGAAGAGGAAGATAAGCAAGCCCTCGAAAAACTGCAAGAAGCAGAAAGCCGAGCTCCGGCTCAGAGCCGACCAAAGAAAGATGCCGTTGTCGTTGAAGGGGTTGATAACCTGATGACTCATCTCGCGCGTTGCTGTCAGCCAATCCCTGGGGATGAAATCGCAGGTTACATTACTCAAGGTCGAGGTATTTCTGTTCACCGAGCTGACTGTGAGCAGCTAGAAGAGCTAAGACATCACGCCGCAGAACGTATCATCGATACGGTGTGGGGCAGTGGCTTTGTTGGTTCATACATTTTGACGGTGCGCGTAGAAGCAATGGAGCGGAGTGGCTTGCTAAAAGACATTACCACCTTGTTTGCCAACGAAAAAATCAAAGTCACCAGCATGAAGAGTCGTGTCGACTATCGCAAGCAGTTGTCGATTATGGACTTTGACCTAGAGGTAACGAACGTTGAAGTACTGTCTCGTGTATCAAAGCGCGTAGAACAGATCAAAGATGTGATGTCGGTAAAACGCCTAGGCTAATTTTTACGTCGTATTTGGCTCCCTAACAGCGTTAGCTGCACTTACTCGCTCCATCACATAGACGAGCTATGCTCAGGAGCCTCATAAGTTTGCTGCCTTGTTCGGAGAGCCAACTACTTAGTAAAAATAGTTTGTCGTATTTGGCTCCCTAACATCGTTAGCTGCACTTACTCGCTCCATCACATAGACGAGCTATGCTCAGGAGCCTCATAAGTTTGCTGCCTTGTTAGGAGAGCCAACTACTTAGTAAAAATAGTTTGTCGTATTTGGCTCCCTAACATCGTTAGCTGCACTTATTTAGAGAACTGATCAACATATAATCAAGGTGAGTGGTTTTGGCTACTCGCCTTTTTGTTTAAAGGAAGAGATTAAAGATGAGTCACCCAATTGAACAGTTAGAACAGATCATGGCAACGCTGCGTGATCCTGAAAAGGGTTGTCCATGGGATCTGAAACAGAGCTTCGACACCATAGTCCCTCACACCATCGAAGAGACATATGAAGTGGTTGATGCGATTCAAAACCGTGATTGGCCAAATCTCAAAGAAGAGTTGGGTGACTTGTTATTTCAGGTTATTTTCTATAGCCAGTTGGCTAAAGAGCAGGGCTTGTTCGACTTTTCGCAGGTCGTTGATACGGTCAATGAGAAGCTCACACGTCGCCATCCACACGTGTTTTCGGATATCGAATTTGAGAATGAAGAGCAAATTAATGCCAACTGGGAGGCTGAAAAAGCCAAAGAGAAAGCGCAAGTAGGCAAAACTGAGCAAAGTATTCTAGACTCAATACCAGTCTCTCTACCGGCTCTTTCGCGTGCTACAAAAATACAGAAGAAATGCGCGAAATTCGGTTTTGACTGGGATTCAATCGGGCCTGTTGTTGACAAGGTTCATGAAGAAATTGAAGAGGTTATGGACGAAGCACTGCAGGTGACACCTAGCGATGAAAAGATAGAGCTAGAGCTTGGTGACTTGTTGTTTGCGACGGTAAATTTAGCTCGTCATTTAGGAGCCAATCCGGAAGTGGCCTTGAGCAAAGCTAACCTCAAGTTTATGCGTCGCTTTAAAGGTGTAGAAGGTTTGGTTGCAGAACAAGGCAAGCAACTGACTGATTTTACTTTAGAACAGTTGGATGCTTTCTGGGATGAAGTGAAAAGGCAAGAGGTCGGTGTTGATTAAACCGTCACTCGAATTTGATTTGAAGCAAAAAATAAAAAATTGCAGTGTGATAGATTTCACGTTGTAGCGGAAAAGGGCTTCTGGTATATTTATATCCCGTCCAGAAGAAATCCATTTTCCCTCATTCAACCAATTTCAGGTTAAACATGACGACAAATTACATTTTTGTTACTGGCGGGGTTGTATCCTCTCTAGGTAAAGGTATTGCAGCAGCATCTCTTGCGGCTATTTTAGAAGCTCGTGGTCTTAAAGTGACTATGATGAAGCTTGACCCTTACATCAACGTTGATCCAGGCACAATGAGCCCGACTCAGCACGGTGAGGTGTTCGTCACTGAAGATGGCGCTGAAACTGACCTTGACCTTGGTCACTACGAGCGTTTCATCCGCACTAAAATGACCAAGCGCAACAACTTCACTGCAGGTCGTGTTTACGCTGACGTACTACGTAAAGAGCGTCGTGGCGACTACCTAGGTGCAACGATTCAGGTAATCCCTCACATCACTAACGCTATCAAAGACCGCGTAATCGCTGGTTCTGAAGGACATGATGTTGCTATCGTTGAAGTGGGTGGTACGGTTGGTGATATCGAATCACTACCATTTATGGAAGCTATTCGTCAGCTAGCGGTAGAACTAGGCCGTGAGCGCGCAATGTTCATGCACCTAACTCTTGTTCCTTACCTAGCAGCAGCGGGCGAAGTGAAAACTAAACCGACTCAGCACTCTGTAAAAGAGCTACTGTCTATCGGTATCCAGCCAGATATTCTTGTTTGTCGTTCAGATCGTATGATCCCTGCGAACGAACGTAAGAAGATTGCTCTTTTCTGTAACGTTCCAGAGAAAGCAGTTATCTCTATGAAGGACGTAGATTCAATCTACAAGATCCCTCAACTAATCAAGTCTCAAGGTCTAGACGATCTTGTTTGTGCTCGTTTCGGTATTTCTGCACCTGAAGCTGACCTTTCTGAATGGGAACAGGTTATCTATGAAGAGGCGAACCCAACGGCTGAAGTGACTATTGGTATGGTTGGTAAGTACATCGAACTGCCAGATGCATACAAGTCAGTGAACGAAGCACTGAAACACGCAGGTCTTAAGAACCGCCTAAGCGTGAAAATTAAGTACGTTGATTCTCAAGATGTCGAAACTAAAGGTGAAGAAGCTCTGCACGGTCTTGATGCGATTCTTGTTCCTGGTGGTTTCGGCGATCGTGGTATTGAAGGTAAGATTCTTGCTGCAAAATACGCTCGTGAGAACAAAGTACCTTACCTAGGCATTTGTTTGGGTATGCAAGTGGCACTGATCGAATACGCACGTAATGTGGCGGGCATGGCAGGTGCACACTCAACAGAATTTAACAAAGATACTAAGTACCCAGTTGTTGGTCTAATCACTGAGTGGGTTGACGGCGAAGGTAACGTAGAAGAGCGTACTGAGAAATCAGATCTTGGTGGTACTATGCGTCTAGGTTCACAGCTGTGTCACCTAGAGAAAGGGACTAAAGCTTACGAACTTTACGGTAGCGCGACGATCCATGAACGTCACCGTCACCGTTACGAAGTGAACAACAATCTTCGTCCAAAAATTGAAAAGGCAGGCCTGAAAGTATCGGGTCTATCAGCGGACAAGAAACTGGTAGAAGTTATTGAGAACCCAGCTCACCCATGGTTTGTAGCGGCTCAGTTCCACCCAGAGTTCACTTCTACACCTCGCGATGGTCACCCACTATTTGCAGGTTTCGTTAAAGCAGCTGGTGAATTCCAGCGTGGCGAATTAGAGAAGTAAAGGATACAGGCAGTAGCGTTAGTAGTGCTGCTGCCTTTAATTTTGACATTATATATTCAACGAGAAGGAAACATTCAATGTCTAAGATCGTTAAAGTTCTAGGTCGTGAAATTATCGATTCACGTGGTAACCCAACTGTAGAAGCTGAAGTACACCTAGAAGGCGGTTTCGTAGGTATGGCTGCTGCTCCATCTGGCGCATCAACTGGTTCACGCGAAGCTCTTGAGCTACGTGACGGCGACAAAGCTCGTTTCCTAGGTAAAGGTGTTCTTAAAGCTGTTGAAGCTGTAAACGGTGCAATCGCTGAAGCTCTAGTTGGTAAAGATGCTAAAGACCAAGCTGCAATCGACGCTATCATGATCGAGCTAGACGGTACTGAAAACAAATCTAAGTTCGGTGCTAACGCAATTCTAGCTGTATCTCTAGCGAACGCTAAAGCTGCTGCAGCGGCTAAAGGCATGCCTCTATACGAGCACATCGCTGAGCTAAACGGTACTGCTGGTCAGTTCTCTATGCCTCTACCAATGATGAACATCATCAACGGTGGTGAGCACGCAGACAACAACGTTGACATCCAAGAGTTCATGATCCAACCAGTTGGTGCTAAGACTCTTAAAGAAGGTCTACGTATCGGTGCAGAAGTATTCCACAACCTAGCTAAAGTTCTTAAGTCTAAAGGCTACAGCACTGCAGTTGGTGACGAAGGTGGTTTCGCTCCTAACCTTAAGTCTAACGCTGAAGCTCTAGAAGTTATCGCAGAAGCTGTTGCAGCTGCGGGTTACGAACTAGGTAAAGACGTTACTCTAGCTATGGACTGTGCAGCATCTGAGTTCTTCGACAAAGAAGCTGGCATCTACAACATGAAAGGCGAAGGTAAAACGTTCACTTCTGAAGAGTTCAACCACTACCTAGCTGAGCTAGCTAACCAATTCCCAATCGTTTCTATCGAAGATGGTCTAGACGAGTCTGATTGGGCTGGCTTCAAGCACCAAACTGAACTACTAGGTGACAAGCTGCAACTAGTAGGTGACGATCTATTCGTTACTAACACTAAGATCCTTGCTGAAGGTATCGAGAAAGGTGTAGCTAACTCTATCCTTATCAAGTTCAACCAAATCGGTTCTCTAACTGAGACTCTAGCTGCAATCAAGATGGCTAAAGACGCAGGTTACACAGCTGTAATCTCTCACCGTTCTGGCGAAACTGAAGATGCAACTATCGCTGACCTAGCGGTAGGTACTGCTGCAGGTCAAATCAAAACTGGTTCAATGAGCCGTTCTGACCGTGTAGCTAAGTACAACCAACTAATCCGTATCGAGGAAGCTCTAGGTGAGCGCGCTCCTTTCAACGGTCTTAAAGAAGTTAAAGGTCAATAATTCATAGTTTGGATTATTAGCTTAAAGCTCTAATAAATGCCTCACTTTTTAGTGAGGCATTTTGCGTTTAAGGCTCTAAGAACAATGAGCCGTTCTGCCCGTGTTGCTGTCGAAAGGGTTGGTAAGAGTTATTGCCTAAAAGAGCTCATATTCTAGTTAGCGGCTAGTTCTTTAATTGCCGTAACTCTGCGTTTTTCCATCTCTTCTCGAATATCCGCACCTTTGAAGCCATCCTGAATGATTGATTGGACGTCGACAGACAATGCCGCTTGGTAGGCTTGCTCAAAAATCGCTTTTTGCGGGTAATCAATCTCTTCATGGCCTGTTCTGCCACGGCTATCGGCCATACAGCACAGTAGAATGTCTTGTAGGCGCTCTGGCTTGCGCCATACATCGAACTTATTAAGCACTTTGAGTTTGGTTTCAGGGCGAAGCTCAGCTGCACGATGGATATTTGAGTGCTGTTCACAAACCATCAATGCTAGGTCACGATATTCGTTCGGCACTCTCACTCGTTCGCATAACTGCTTAATTAACTTTAGTCCTGTGTGGCAATGCATTTTATGGCTCGGCCATTCAGAAGGAGGGGTGACACCTTTGCCTAAGTCATGAACTTGCGCTGCAAAGCGCACAGGTAACGAGTTGCTGAGCAAGGCTGCTTGCTTAGCGACCATTAACGTGTGAATACCGGTATCTATTTCTGGATGCCATTTTTCTGGCTGAGGCACACCGAATAGGGCATCAAGTTCAGGAAGCAATACGCTAAGAGCACCACATTGCCTTAATACAGATAAAAATACTTGTGGGTTGGGGGTTGAAAGAGACTTTTGCCATTCAAGCCAAACTCGCTCGGGAGTAAGGTTATTCAATTCTCCAGAATGTACGATTTGGCGCATTAGCGTTAAAGTTTCATCAGCAACACTGAACCCCAAATGATCAAGCTTAGCGGCAAAGCGAGCGACGCGTAACACGCGCAACGGATCTTCAGTAAAGGCACTAGAGACATGGCGCAAAATACGATCTCTTAGATCAGCTTGACCATTGAATGGATCGATGATGGTGCCATCAGGATCTTGTGCCATCGCGTTGATAGTAAGATCTCGGCGCAGGAGATCTTCTTCTAAAGTCACATCGGCGGCAAAGTAACACTCAAATCCAGTATATCCCGAGCCAATCTTGCGTTCGGTGCGGGCAAGGGCATGTTCCTCTTTCGTTTTAGGATGAAGGAATACAGGGAAATCTTTACCGACAGCGGTATAGCCTTTTTCAAGTAGTTGTTCGGGTGTTGCACCGACCACGACCCAATCTTTGTCATAGACGTCGATCTCGAGTAACTGATCGCGGATTGCACCACCAACAAGGTATCTTTGCACCTAGCTCTCCCTTTTATCTATAATGCCATTGGCTAATTGTGCCAGCAATGGTACTTTCCTTAGCGACAAATTCCCAGAGACGAGAAGTATGTATCAACAATATTTTGCGCTAACAGAGCTGCCATTTTCGATTGTGCCTAACTCTCGTTTTGTATTTCAAAGTCGCCGCCATAAAGAAGCCATTTTTCAAATTCAAGCCGGGCTTGGAGAAGGCGGTGGCTTCGCGATGCTTACTGGTGAAGTGGGCACAGGTAAAACGACCATCGCTCGCTCAATACTAAATACTCTAGCAGAGACAACACAGGCAGGGTTAATCCTCAATCCTACCTTTTCTGATATTGAGTTGCTTGAAGCGGTATGTGATGAGTTTGAACTCGATTATCCGCAGCAAGCGTCACTTAAGCAGCTAAACCAACGTATTCATAAGTTCTTACTGGATAATCACTCTAAGGGGATTCAGACCTTACTGGTGATTGATGAGGCACAACATTTATCTGCGGATGTTCTTGAGCAGCTAAGGTTGCTGACGAATCTTGAAACCGAAAGTCAGAAACTTCTCAAAGTCCTTTTAATCGGACAACCGGAGCTACAACTTAAGCTACAGATGCCACAACTGAGGCAGCTAGCTCAACGCATTACGGGGCGATACCATTTGCTCCCGTTAAGTAGCGATGAAACTCGAGATTACATTCGATTCCGGCTTACTCTTGCAGGTGGCTCCCCTGACTTATTGCCTGCCAATGCAATTAAGTACATCGCGCGTAACACGCAAGGAATACCGAGATTAATCAACCTCGTCTGTGATGCAAGTTTAAAGCGTGCGTATGCGAATGGAGAAAATCATCCGACGGTGACGACTGTTCAACAGGCTTGCGATGAAGTGATGAGTTTTCAAACCGCGTCTGTTCAAACCTCGGCAGTGATTGGCAGCCATCCACCGCCACGCATCGTTAAGTACATGACGGCGATGAGCGTAGGTGGATTACTCTCTGTGATGGTCTATTTAATGACGCCTAGTCTAGTGAGCTCGACTATCTCTGAGTTATTGCAACAACAGTATCCAAGGGTTGAAAACGTTGAACAGATAACGACGGTATTTCCTCAACAGCTTAAAGCACAGTTGGCGCAAGCGAGCGATCAGGAGCAGGCGATTTCGGATCTTTATCGAGTATGGGGCTATCGGGCTTCAGTACTGGATCAGCTATGTTTGGGTAATGGCAATTCCCAGTTCCGCTGTGAACTGGCGAACGGCACATTAGGTGAGCTTATTGAACTCAATACACCTGTCGTCCTCACTCTGAATATTGATGGACAGGCTCGTTTTGCTGTTCTCTATGCGCTTTCGAACAGCAAAGCAAAGTTATTGGTCAATAATGAGCTGGTGGCGTTTGATACTCAATGGCTAGAAAGCATCTGGCATGGTGAATATCGGCATATCTGGCGCGGTTATTGGGACGAAACGCTCAAGCCAGGTATGCAAGGTGAGAAGGTAGTAATACTTGACCAGTTTATATCTCAAGCTCTCGGGCAGCCAAAATCGGCGACGTTTGTATTTGATCAACAGCTAAAAGAGAAAGTCGAACTATTTCAACGTTGGAAAGGGCTGACAGTGGATGGTATTGCAGGGAAAAAGACCTTGCGGTTACTGGAGATGTTATCTCAGCCAGATAGACCCAAACTAACAGTAGATAAGGAAAATACCGATGTCTAAGGTTATGCGACAACTCAAAAGTTCAGAGCGAAGCCGATGCTCAACTGGCATGCAAGCGCCAATGTTGGCTCCTGTCATGACGACGCAGCCACAGCCTATAGGCAGGTTGCGATACTTCTCGATAGCATTCGTTCCGCCTATGGTGATAGCGGGTCTAGTCGTTATTCATACCTATCAGTCACAAAAACAAGCTTGGCTTGAATCCAATGTTAGTGAGACGGTATCAATTGAAGTTCCGTTCGAATACCAGATTGAAAAAGCGCCAGACTTTGGGCCACTGGCTGCGACCTATTCTCAGCGTGATGATAAAGTGTCTAACGTTATCGAAGGTGAAATAGACGATGACGCTCTGGCTGATGAGATACTCGGCAAGGCTGGAAACACCGTTCAAAGTGTAGCTTCAGATCAAACCGATCTGCTGACAGGTCTCGATTTGTCAGGTCTATCACCAGAGCTGGCGCAACGGTTTGCAAGCGCCGTTAATACAATCCCTCAAGTTGAGCCAGTGAACTCGGATGAGCGAGTGTCAAACCTGTCACAACAGCCTGATAGTTGGTATGGAAAACTGCCAGCAATGAACTTTCAGACGCATGTCTACTCGAGCCGAGCCGATAAGCGTTGGGTTAAGGTAAATGGGGTAGAGTACAGTGAAGGTGACTGGATTAGCGCGGATGTTGAGTTGGTGGCGATCGAGCAGCAAGCCTGTCGGATTCGCTACAAGGGCGAGTTGATAGAAGTGCCTGCCTTATATGATTGGAAAGGTTAACTGATTAAAAAAGGTCACGACATCGTGACCTTGTTAATTTCTGTTCTACTTACGCCCAACCGGATGGAGAACGTTTTCTGCGTGGAATGATATGTGGCAGAATCAAGCCAAGTAGTAGACCGATACCTGCAACGCCACCGCCATACATAAAGTATTTCAGTAGTAAGTCATCTTTCTGTGTATCCAGTTTCGCACGCAGTTTGCGAACTTCTTCCTGAGAAGCGGATAGCTGTTGGCTCATTTCGTTGTAGCCTAGTTCTAACTCACTGATTTGGCGGTTACGAGTTTCTAGCGAATCGACTAATCCCGCTTTTTCTTGATCAGCATTTGAGCGAGCATTCGCCAGCTTCTCTTTAACGTCTTTTAGCTCATCTTCAAGCTTAGGTAGTCGTAAAGCCATGCTTTCTTGATTAGTAACGAATCGGCTTTCAATCCAGCCTCTACGTCCTTTGCTGTCTTGAACTTCTGTATATCCAGAGTCTTTGTTTGTCGACAGTAGTTTTACTTTTTCGCCAGCATCAATACTGCCGATAATGCGGAATTGGTTGCTTGGACCAGAGTGCATATAGGTAAAAAGCTTATCAGAAATATAACGGTCTTGAGCAAATGCCGCTGGCACAGCAAGCATCGAGGCCAAAACGAAGCAAACCAGTTTTTTCACGGTAAATCCTTTAACAGTCTAAGAGGGTCTGCAAACCCATTATCTATATAATTCTAGAGCCAAATAGTAAGTAGTTTCTGAGATGACTGCAACAAAGAAGGGAGGCTTAGCCTCCCTTTATGCGGTTTTGAGTCAATAATGACAGTGAGTTAACACATCACTGACGTCATTGATTAAACAAACATCGCTTGAATCGCGTAGAAGAATACCACTGCCAATAGCGCACCTGCTGGCAGTGTAACGATCCAAGATGCAACGATGTTACGCACAACACCAAGGTTAAGTGCTGCGATACCACGAGCAAAACCAACACCTAAAACAGCACCAACGAGTGTTTGAGTGGTAGAGATTGGCAGACCTGTACCTGACGCTAGTACTACAGTACATGCAGTAGCAAGCTGAGCGGCGAAGCCACGGCTAGGTGTTAGTTCTGTAATACCAGTACCAACCGTTGCCATTACTTTGTGACCAAGAGTCGCAAGACCAACAACAATACCAAAGCCACCGAGTGGTAGAATCCACCATGCGATCGTACTCTTGGTTGTAATCTCGCCCATGTGCTCCACTGTCGATACAACCGCAGATAGAGGGCCAATGGCGTTAGCGACGTCGTTTGAGCCGTGAGCAAATGCCATCGCACAAGCTGTGATAACCATCAGAACGCTGAAGATGCCTTCTACACCAGCAAAGCCATGATCATCTTCGCGGCTAGCAAATTTCTTCTGAATGTAGAAGTAACCACCAGCCATTACGATTGCAGATACAATGGCTGCCCACATCCAAGCTTCACCGTTGGATAGGTGCAGACCAACGTGCTTAAGGCCTTTCTTAATCGTAACCAGAGCAATTACCATAGTGGTAATGAACATGTAAACAGGTACGAAGCGTTTAGCGTTAAACAGAGGTTTTTCAGTATCGAATATCAGTCGTTGTGCACTGACAAAGATGACGTAAGCAAAGAAACCAGAGATAACAGGAGTAATAATCCAGCTACCTACAATGCCTTGAACACTGCTCCAGTCAACCGCTTCTGTACCTACTGAAACACACGCAAAACCGATGATTGCACCGATGATTGAGTGAGTCGTTGAAACTGGCCAACCCATGTAAGAAGCGAGTAGTAGCCATGTACCAGCAGCTAAAAGCGCTGACATCATACCGAAGACAAGTACGTCAGGTTGGTGAGCAAATAGGGACGTTTCAATTACGCCTTTACGGATAGTGTCGGTTACTTCACCACCTGCTAAATATGCACCAGCAAACTCAAAGATCATCGCAATGATGATTGCTTGTTTGACGGTTAGCGCTTTTGACCCCACAGATGTGCCCATCGCATTGGCTACGTCATTTGCGCCAATACCGATAGCCATCATAAAGCCAAAGACTGCTGCAATAATAATCAGGACAGTGCCGTAGTTCGCAAGGATATCCATCGTAATACCTAGTTGTTGATAACAAGCGGAGCAAAAATTAAGAACGACGAAACCCCTTCAGCGCGTCAGTATATATCGCCTATAAGGGGTGTGAACTAGTTAGATGCTCTTCGTTATTTGGTTAACTTATATTTATGAGCGAGACAACATTACTTCCAGACGCGCACCAACACGTTGCGCCTGATCAGCAATACCGCCTACCCACTCTAGAATTTTGTAAAGGAACATCACATCAACAGGATTTAGATCCGATTCGATCGCCATTAGTTGTTGGCGAAGTTGGATCTGCATCGCGTCTGTGTCGTCCTCAATCACATCCAGTTGGTGGATCATTTCAGCCACAAGCGTTACTTCGCGGCCTTTAAATCCAGTTTCCAATAACTCATCAAGCTCATTGATAACTTTTTGCGCTTGTTCAGCTGCGTCTAGGCAACGTCTTACGTACGCAATAAAATTCTCTTGAAGAGGTGCAGGGATAGTCAATTGACGGCCATAAACTCGGCCAGCAATGTCTTTTGCAAGGTTTGCGAGTTTGTCCTGTTGTGTCAGTAGTTCAAGCATGTCGCTGCGATCCACTGGCATAAACAAACCACGAGGAAGTTTTAGACGAATTTCGCGCTTAAGTACGTCGGCTTCCTTCTCAAGATGAGAAATCTGTGCACGAATTTCAGATGCTTTCTCCCAATCCCCTTTTGAACTTACTTCGAAAAAGTTGATTAGGTGTGAGCAACATTCATTTACACACACAACGTGGCGCTGCAAAGGTTTAATAGGGGACTTTGCAAATAGCCCCATAATTGTATTTACTGGCATGGTCATTCAACCCAATTAATATAACCTAAAAACTAACATACACCATTTCATGGCGAAATGTTGAACGATGGCTATAAAGGCGCGCATGTTAACTCATTAAATCCATCATTAAAACTGTTTTAGATCATCATTAAGTCGATATTTCTTTCTTGCCGAGTAAGAAAATTGGCAATATCCTGTCTCTATCTGCTTTGAAAGGTATAACTATGGAAACCGAGATAGAACTGAAGTTTTTTGTATCTCCCGATTTTTCAGACACTTTACGAGACAAGATTTCTGAAACAAAAGTACTTCAGCACAGCTGTCGAGAGTTAGGTAACACTTACTTTGATACGCCGGATAACTGGCTTCGTCAGCACGATATTGGTCTAAGGATTCGCCGTTTTGATGACGTCTATGTTCAGACGGTGAAAACATCAGGTCGTGTGGTTGCAGGATTGCACCAGAGACCGGAGTACAATGCTGAACATGACAGCAATGACCCGCAATTAGCCCTTCACCCGGGCGATATTTGGCCGGCAGGAAAAGATATCGCCACGCTACAGTCTGAGCTTCAGCCACTTTTCTCTACTAATTTCACCCGAGAGCAATGGTTGATTGGTATGCCTGATGGTAGCCAAGTTGAGGTTGCGTTTGACCAAGGCATGGTCGAAGCCAATGGTAAGCAAGATCCGATTTGCGAAGTTGAGCTCGAGCTAAAGTCCGGACAGACCGATGCGTTATTTACATTGGCTCGTAGCTTCTCTGAAGATGGCGGTATGCGCTTAGGCAACTTGAGCAAAGCAGCCAAAGGCTACCGTTTAGCGATGGGCTACACGGGAGACGAAGTAAAACCGTTAACCTTAGTTGCAACGAATAAGAATGACACCGTTGAGTCGTGCTTTATCAACTCTTTAGAACATGCTCTTTCTCATTGGCATTACCATGAACAGATTTATTCAGAGCGTGATTCGATCGAAGCGGTGCATGAAATAAAAAATTCGCTCAGCTTCATTCGACAGATTTTAACGGTTTACGGTGGTGTGGTTCCTCGTCGTGCAAGTGCTATTTTGCGCCAAGAGCTTAAATGGCTTGAGCAAGAACTTGAGTGGTTACATGATTACGACTACCTCGAAGATCTGCTTGATGACAAAGGCCATGCGCTACGTAAACTCGATGCGCGTAAGTTTCTTGTCAGTGAATTGAAACTGCTTCAGGAACAGCTACCGAGTCGTGAACAAGTTTTGGAGTTACTGAATTCAGCACGTTATACCGGCTTGTTGTTAGATTTAAGTCGCTGGATCCTGACTCGCGGTTGGCAGCCTTTCCTTGATGATAAGTCTCGCGAAAAAATGGCACTTAATATTGAGCATTTCTCAATACAGCAACTTGATCGCACATGGGCTGAGTTGATGGAAGCTTTCCCACCAGAACGCAACCTAACTAGCCAAGACTACATTGAGCAGCAATACCGTTTGATGCGTAATCTATATACTGGTGTTAGCTTTGCTAGCTTGTTTGATGTTGATGAGCGCAACGGTTTTCGTTTGCCTTGGAGTGATCTATTGCATGGTACGGATGACCTGCAAAAGCTAAAAACGTTAGAGCAATTAGTGGACAAGCTAGAAGGCGAAGAGCGTGAACAACTCGAGCGTTGGTTGGCACGACAAGAAAGCTCGATACTTCATGCTATGGAGCAGACTCGAGTCATTTGTATTGAAGCTCAGCCATATTGGCAAAGCTAATCAGTAAATAACGTAAAAGCAACGGGAGCCTTATGGCTCCCGTTTTGATTGTTGTTGCTGCTCGAGTCGGTCTAAACGTTTTAGAATCTCATCTTGTTTCTCGACCAGTTCGACCAGCAATCGCTCTTTGTTCTCAGAGCGTTTTGTTTGGATTTTATTTGGCGAAGTGATCAACGAGGTAATCAAACCTGTGATCATACCAAATAGGCCGACACCACATATGATCAAACCGGATGCCAGCAACTTACCGCTATTGGTAACCGGGTAATGATCGCCATATCCTACCGTAGAGATCGTCACCAGCGCCCACCACAGGGCATCCCCCCCTGTCTGAATATTGGCATCAGGATCCGAGCCTTCAATAAACAGCATCATACTCGATCCAACCGTCAGCAGTACAACCATAAGCAATAGGATAGAAGCAAGCGTCGTTTCACGTCGATTGCTGAGAAGTTGCTTTAACAAGTAGCGACTAGATCGAATGACCAAAATGACACGCATGATATGAAATATGCGCGCAAAGCGAAGAGGTTCTACCATTGGAATACTGGCAAGAAAATCGATCCAATGACGTTTCAAAAATTGCACACGATCTGTCGCACGGATCATATCTATGCTGAGTTGTAGGATGAAAATGCTACAGATAATAAAGTCTAAGCCGATAAAAACTTGTCGAGTTTCTGGGGTGAGTGGAAAGAACAATAAGCCCGAGATCACAAATAGCGCCATAAATGACAGGATCAGTGACAACAAGCTCATCGGTTTAGTGTCGTCTTTGGTAATATCTCTTTTCATACGAGGCTCGAAAAAAATCATAATCAGCGCGTTCGAGGGAGTGGATTCGCCGCATCACTCTAGTATAAAGCACTGAAATCAAAAAATTTCATTTATTGGAGAACGGACAATGACCAAGATGGCATTTAAGCCGTGGGAACGAGTTATCACGGATATTCGACTGGTTCCTAAAATGGTGATGCTAATGGTGTTCAGTACAGTACTGATCATCGGAAAGCAACTATGGGATGCGAGTGTCTTCTACGACGCTCTTCTTGCAGCAACTCAAGACGCTCAAGTCGCGCAACAGCATTATGAAGCCTACCTAGTACAGGTGGCTTGGCAAACTGTTGCCATGATTGTTGTTTTCGTCGTTCTCCTTTTATTCGCTGCACGGGTTATGTTACGTCAAACCCAATACCTAAGCGAGTCAATTAAATTAATGGCGGCCAGAGACCTTTCTGTTCCTATTGAGATGGAATGTAAGGATGAATATGGTGATGTTGCGCGTGAGCTTGAAAGAACCCGCGTTCAGCTACAGGAAATGATCCGCTTGCAAATTGATGCGTCTCAAGAGCTCGCAGGACTGACGGAAGTGATGACATTAAGTATGTCCGAAACCAAGGAGTCTGCGCAGGAAGAGTTTAATGAGATTGATCAGCTAGCCACGGCGATGAGCGAAATGACATCGACAGTCCAAACTGTTGCTGGCCACGCTCAAAACGCTTCATCACTGACTGAAAGTGCGTCTGGACAAGCCGAGACAGGTCAACGCTTTGTCCAAGATACGGTCTTGAAAATCAGTGAACTTTCTAAAGATATTTCAGCTTCAGCACAGGCTGTCAATCAAGTAGAAGAGAGTGTCGATTCCATTGGTAGTGTGGTTGGTACCATTCAAGGGATCTCTGAGCAAACTAACTTGCTAGCGCTCAACGCCGCGATTGAAGCGGCACGTGCGGGTGAAGCGGGTCGAGGCTTTGCGGTTGTTGCCGACGAAGTGCGCAACCTTGCTCAGCGTACTCAGCAGGCGACTGTCGAAATCCAAGAGATGATTTCTCAGCTACAATCAAGTGCCAACTCTGCGGTTGAACTGATGGAAAAGAGTGTGGTTGAAGCCGCTGAAGGTGTGGAATTGGTGACCAACGCGGGTAGCGAATTGGATGGTATCGTGAGTCAGGTCAATCAAATCAATGATATGAACTTCCAAATCGCCACCGCAGCAGGTCAGCAGAGCAGTGTTGCGGAAGAGATGAGTCAAAACCTGACGAATGTGCGAGAGCTGGTGCAAGCATCGGTCACCGTGGTTTCCGAGTTGCTCGAAACATCAGAAATCATGCAGCAAAATGCTGAGGAACTGGATAAGAAAATCACTTCATTTAAGGTGTAGCTTCTCAACTTAATTGCAATAAACGCCCACTTGCTACTAGTGGGCGTTTTTTATTGGTATAAATAGAGCGTTACCTTTCACTCAACTGGTATTTCTATCACAAGGAAGAATCATGCAACTGCCAGAAAGTCTTGTCTCCATCTCCCAGTCTGCGACCGACTCATTATTTCAATCTGATGCAATTTCACACTGGCCTGACTCTTTGACCCAGCAACTTAGCTACGTCGCAGGTTTAAGTCAGTTTGTCTGTAATACCTTGGTGGCAGATGAGCAACTTCAGCAATTGTTGCCACATATGTTGGCAGAGAATTCGCGCTGCGAGCAATACCGAGAAAGATTGGCCAGTATGCTGAGTGAATGCAGCGATGAAATGCAGGGACATCGAGTCCTGAGACAGTTCCGCAACAGAGAAATGGTTTATATTGCGTGGCGTGATTTCACCGCTTCGTGGTCACTAGAAGAGAGCCTTACTCATTTATCCCAGCTTGCCGAAGCGATGATTTTCGAGACATATCATTGGCAGTACGATGCTTGCTGTGAACTGTGGGGAACGCCGATGAATGCTCAGGGTGAGGCTCAGCCAATGCTAATCATTGGCATGGGTAAGCTTGGCGGAGGAGAGCTCAATTTCTCTTCCGATATCGATCTGATCTTTACCTATCCAGAAAACGGTGAGACGCAAGGAACACGCCGCAGTATTGCGAACGCTCAATTTTTTACTCGTTTAGGCCAGCGCATCATTAAAGCCCTTGATCAGCAGACCTTTGATGGTTTCTGTTATCGGGTTGATATGCGCCTGCGTCCTTTTGGTGACAGTGGTCCGCTGGTAATGAGCTACGCTGCTTTGGAGGACTACTATCAGGAGCAGGGGCGTGATTGGGAACGCTACGCAATGATTAAAGCACGGGTCATGGGCAGTGAGATGTATCCGCAATATCAAGAATTGCGTCAAATGCTGCGCCCATTTGTGTTCCGTCGCTATATCGATTTCAGTGCGATTCAGTCTCTTAGACGGATGAAGTCGATGATCAGCAGCGAGGTTCGCCGTCGTGGTCTCAGCAATAACATTAAGCTCGGTGCTGGTGGTATACGTGAGATTGAGTTTATTGCCCAGGTATTTCAGTTGATAAGAGGTGGCCGAGAGCCAAGTCTACGTCAGCGCGGACTGCTCGTCACGATTGATGCCGTTGAAGCGTTAGAGTTACTTACGAAACCAGAAACGCAGGCTTTAAGAGAGGCCTACAAATTCTTACGTCGATTGGAAAACCTGCTTCAAGCGATGGCAGACAAACAAACTCAGACTCTTCCTGAATGTGAAACTGAGCGATTGCAGCTTGCGGTTGCCATGGGGTACGGCGCTTGGGCAGATCTTATCGCGGATGTAGAAACGCACATGGCGAATGTACATGGCGTGTTTGCTGCGCTGATCGGAGACGATGAAGAAGAACAGCAAGACATTGCACAGCATTTTGTTGAACTATGGGATATGGCGGCAAAACAAGATGTTATCGAGAACATTCTTGAACAGGATATGGCCGTTGAATCGCCTCAGACTATGGCCAGTACCATCATGCAATTCAAGCAAGATTTAGCGAAAAAGACCCTCGGGCCACGTGGTCGTGAAGTTCTTAATCGCTTGATGCCAAAAGTGTTCGCTGCTATTTACTCTCATCAAGACGCCAAGTTTGGTTTGCCTCGAGTGCTGCACTTATTGCATAACATTGTTACGCGAACAACGTACCTTGAACTGTTAGATGAGCACAATGCTGCGTTAACCCAGTTAGTCCGTTTATGTACGGCCAGTCCAATGATTTCCGAGCAGTTGGGGCGCTACCCGATTTTGCTTGATGAGTTGATTGACCCACAACAATTGTATAACCCGATTCCACTGGAGAGTTACCGCACTGAGTTGCGAGACTTTTTGACCCGTATCCCTGAAGATGATATGGAGCAACAGATGGAAGCTTTGCGCCAGTTTAAGCAGATTTGTATCTTGCGTATCGCCGCAGCCGATATCGCGGGTGCACTGCCGGTAATGAAAGTAAGTGACCACTTAACCTATTTGGCGGAAGCGATTGTTGAGTCGGTGGTTGGGCAGGCGTGGTTGCAGATGGCTGAAAAGTATGGAGAGCCGACTCATCTTAAAGAACGGAGTGGAAAAGGCTTTGCCGTCATTGGCTATGGCAAGGTTGGTGGTTGGGAGCTAGGCTACAACTCAGATTTAGATATCGTCTTTATGCATGACTGTCCGGCTACTGTATATACCGATGGTAAGAAAGAAATCGATGGCCGCCAGTTTTATCTCAGACTGGCACAACGAATTATTCATATATTCTCAACCCGAACCGCTTCAGGGATCTTGTACGAAGTGGACACTCGCTTACGTCCTTCTGGTGCATCTGGTTTGCTGGTCAGTCCTAGTGATGCGTTCGACCTATATCAACGAGAAGAAGCTTGGACGTGGGAACATCAGGCGCTCGTTCGTGCACGAATGATATATGGTGACGAATTATTACAGCAGGCATTTGCAAAGACCCGCCATGAAATTCTTTCACTTCAACGAGACGAAGCCACTTTGAGGAAAGAAGTGTCTGAGATGCGAGTGAAGATGCGCGACCATCTGGGGGGGAAAAAGGCAGGTCGCTTTATGCTCAAGCAAGATCCAGGAGGCATCACCGATGTCGAATTTCTCGCTCAGTACCTTGTACTGCGCTTTAGTCAGCAAAAACCAAAACTGACCCGCTGGAGTGATAACGTTCGAATCTTTGAGAGTATGATGGCACAAGGCATCATGGAGGAGCAGGATGCGATGGCATTGACCTGTGCTTATACCACCATGCGTGACCAAATCCATCATCGTAATCTTTTGAACCTTGATGCAGATGTTGCTGAAGATAAATTCATCAATGAACGTGAATTGGTGACTAAACTATGGCACGAGTGGCTCGAATAGGTTTTGACCACTAAAACACTATGTTAAACTCTTGCCCGAATTAGAATTTGGAGATCCACAATGAAGCCAATCCTACCGAACTACAGTGATTCTGGTGTGCTAATTATCGGCGATGTAATGCTAGATCGTTATTGGTATGGCCCTACAGGCCGTATTTCACCTGAAGCTCCAGTACCTGTAGTTAAAGTAGAAAATAACGAAGAGCGACCAGGTGGTGCTGCTAACGTAGCGATGAATATTGCCTCACTTGGTGGACATGCTCATATCGTTGGTTTAACAGGGATTGATGAACCTGCCAAAGTTCTCAACGAAACTCTCTCTGCATTGAAAGTGAAATGTGATTTTGTGGGACTGCCAAACTACCCAACTATCACTAAACTCCGCGTTCTTAGCCGTGGTCAGCAACTTATCCGTCTCGACTTTGAAGACAAGTTTGAAAATGTTGATGCTGAGCTTATTCTGGATCGTATGGAGCAAGCGCTACCAAAAGTGAAGTCAGTTGTCTTGTCTGACTACGCTAAAGGTGCTTTGGAACACGTACAGCAGTTTATTCAAAAAGCGCGCGCTGCAAACGTGCCAGTATTCATCGACCCAAAAGGGGCGGACTTCGAACGCTATCGTGGCGCGACTCTACTGACTCCAAACATGGCGGAATTTGAGCATGTCGTCGGTAAAGTTAAGTCGAATGATGAGTTGGTTGAGAAGGGCTTAGCGCTAATTGAACAGTTTGATTTTGAAGCCCTGCTTGTTACTCGCAGTGAGCATGGCATGACGCTGCTTCGTCGTGGTCAAGAGCCGTTCCATTTACCAACACAAGCAAAAGAAGTGTACGACGTGACAGGTGCGGGAGATACGGTTATTTCTGTTCTCGCTGCCTCTGTTGCAGCTGGTAAGCCTCTAGATGAAGCGTGTGCGCTTGCAAACGCTGCTGCGGGCGTAGTTGTTGGTAAACTCGGCACTTCAACCGTTTCGACTATTGAATTGGCTGAAGCCGTTCATGGAAGTCAAGACACCGATTTTGGTGTTATCTCTGAGCATGCCCTCATTGAAGCGGTTAAAAAGGCTCAAGCATGTGGTGAGAAGGTTGTGATGACCAATGGTTGTTTCGATATTCTTCATGCAGGTCACGTCTCTTACCTTAACCATGCAGCACAATTGGGTGATCGTCTTATTGTTGCGGTTAACACGGATGAGTCAGTAAAACGCCTAAAAGGCCCAGGTCGTCCTGTGAACCCAACGGATCGCCGTATGGCTGTACTTGCAGGTTTAGGTGCAGTGGACTGGGTTGTGCCATTTGGTGAAGATACTCCACAGCGCTTAATTTCAGAAGTGCTTCCAGATCTGCTGGTGAAAGGTGGTGATTACAAACCCGAAGATATTGCTGGTGGTAAGGAAGTAATTGCCAACGGCGGTGAGGTGAAAGTACTTAACTTCGAAGATGGCTGTTCAACCACTGAAATCATCGATGCGATTAAAGGTGGTAGGGGCTAACCTTACTATCCATTGCTAACAAAATGCTCACCAGTCCGGTGAGCATTTTTTATAACAAAGAAAAATGGAGCCATTTGGCTCCATTTTACTAATTGATTCAGAGGTGAATTAGTCCTCTAGGTCACCACAGAAGCGGTAGCCTTCACCATGAATGGTTGCGATGATTTCAGGTGTACCTGAAACAGATTCGAAGTGCTTACGGATGCGACGAATGGTTACGTCAACAGTACGGTCGTGTGGCTTAAGCTCACGGCCAGTCATCTTCTTAAGCAGGTCAGCGCGAGTCTGGATCTTACCTGGGTTCTCACAGAAGTGCAGTAGTGCACGGAACTCTGAGCGAGGTAGTTTGTAACCATCACCACTTGGACTAACAAGTGAGCGGCTATTGATATCCAGAACCCAACCGTTGAAAACGTATTTATCTACACTACGCTTCTCTTCACTAACGACGCTTGAATTCATCGAACGACTTAGTAGGTTACGAGCACGGATAGTCAATTCACGCGGGTTGAATGGCTTAGTGATGTAATCGTCAGCACCAATTTCTAGGCCAAGGATCTTATCAACTTCGTTGTCGCGGCCTGTTAAGAACATTAGCGCAACGTTAGCTTGCTCACGTAGCTCACGAGCTAGCAATAGACCATTTTTGCCTGGTAGGTTAATGTCCATAATGACCAAGTTAACTTGGTTATCAGACAGCACCTGGTGCATCTCTTCACCGTCACTGGCCTCAAAAACAGCGTATCCCTCTGCTTCAAAAATACTCTTAAGAGTGTTACGAGTTACTTGCTCATCTTCGACAATAAGAATGTGCGGGGTTTGCATTGGCGGTACCTAAACTTGTGAAAAATTTGTGCTAATAGAATAAATTCTAGGCAAAAACATAACATACAGGTAATGTGATGTTGATAATAAACCAAAGACTGTAAAAATACACTCTCTTTGATTGCCCGCCATCCGTGGTACTTCTTTTCTACCCTTAGAGGTCCTTTATCCTCTGAATCCTACTAGTCTTTGAGGCGGATTCTATAATGTTAACAGCATGCTAACAACGTAGAAGTGTTAATTCCAATCACTTTGTTGATTTATATCAAGAGTTAGAATGTAACAAATATTAATAGTGTCCAGTAAATGTAAAACTGTTGGTTTTATGATAATTGATGCAAAGCTATGGCAAGCCTATTGTGATCCTTATTTTCGTTTCGAAGGTAAGATCAAGTACGAAAATTTTGCCATCATAACAGCTTGGAATCCGAGTAGCGTTTGGCTCTCACCGGACGAGAATTATCGAAATAATCAGTACTTAGCAGCAGAAATAGGCCATACTTGCTGTATGTCGGTCAATGTTGGCAATGAGGATTTCTCGTGGTGCGAAGAGAGTTTCGTCATCGCTGTAAGCCCATCTCGAGCCATCGAGCTAGGGCGTAAGTACGGCCAAAATGCCATCTATTTTGTGCAACGAGATAAGCTTTACCTTATCTCGTGCCTAGAACAAAAACAGACAACGGTGTTGCTTGGTGACTGGCGATCCCGTTGCAGATAAAGGATTTACTTTTTAGAAGTTCAAGGAGGAAAAATGAAAGATATTACCCCTGATATTTGTGATAAACATGCGGATAAAGTCACCTTGCTCGAGCTGCCATTGCATAGCTTCGGTCGCAAGGATGCATTCTTTGGCGAAATTGTCACTGTTCGTTGCTATCACGATAATTCCAAGGTTCGTGAAATGCTCAGTCAGGATGGTACAGGCAAAGTGTTGGTGGTCGATGGGCATGGCTCATGTCAAAGAGCTTTGCTTGGTGATCAATTAGCTATTCTTGCGATTGATAATAATTGGGAAGGTGTCATCGTTAATGGTGCTGTACGTGATGTTGCTGCAATGGCCGAAATGGATCTTGGGGTTAAAGCCTTGGGTGCTTGCCCGTTTAAGACAGAAAAACGCGATGTCGGTGAAATCAATGTCACTTTAACAATACACAACCAAATGATTCAGCCAGGTGATTACATCTACGCCGATTGGAATGGTGTTTTAATGTCTACTGAATTGTTAGATTGGATCTAGAAGCGAAATCCAAGACCAACTTCAATCCCTTTCTGCCACTCTTGATAGTCGAGAGTGGCATGAATATCTAGATTCTCAGTCAGCTTCATATGACTCGAAACTTCTGCTGCAATTGTCGATTCTTTACCATCATTCAGAGTGTCATCACTGTAGGAGTGAAGGGTACTTTTTACTGAGAATCTTGGTGTCAATTGGTAACTTACGCCACTCAAAAAACCGGTCTCGTTTGCTCGTTCGCTATTGTTTAAACGAGCACCTACGTACAGGTCGACCTTGCTGAAAATGTTATAAGAATAACCACCGTCTATTTTCCATGAATCAAAGTCATTGTTGTCATTTGTACTGGAAATAAAAAGCTTGTGTGGTGAAACGCTTTGTTGGGAAGGGAGTACGGGCAAGTCAGCAGCAAATGACGAGCAGGCGCAAAGTAGCACTGATAGGCTAAATATTGTTTTCATACGCCACTCCTTTGCTGTTGTCTGCATTCCACTGCAAAATTAATTAAAGCATAAAACTTCCGGACTAGATGCAACTTTTATATAGCAATTAGTTATTATGATATGTGCCTATGGTTTCATTGGTTGTTGGAATTATGAGAAAGTTGGTCACATTGTGTAAAGACTGCAGAGTCGGAGTGTGAACAAAAAATAGTAACTTTTCATTGACGTGAAGATGAAAAATAGGTTAAACGTATGGGTAAGCAAACACACATTGTTATAGAAAACTAATTTTATGCAGCACCAAAGCCTAGTAATGACCACTACCATTATTATTACCGACATCGCTATTGTTGGGGCAGGCTGCTAAGCGAAAGAAAATCATAAATAAGGCCTGTATCCCACAAGATACAGGCCTTTTTTTATGTCAATTTAAGACATTTGGAGGAAGGGATGCGAGTTTTAAAGTTTGGAGGATCATCATTAGCCGATGCTGATCGTTTTTTACGAGCGGCAGATATCATTGCTAATAATGCTCAACAAGAAGAAGTCGCAGTCGTGCTTTCAGCACCAGGTAAGACGACCAATAAATTAGTTTCTGTCATTGAAGGGGCGTTAAAAAATGGCGAAGCAGAATTGCAAATCGCCGAGCTTGAGGATTCTTTCCGCGACCTTTACCAAGACATCAAACAAGTGCTGCCGAACATCAATGGCAGTGCTTACGACAATCAAGTTAAAACATCGCTATCTCAGCTGCGCCAATTCGTTCATGGCATAAACTTGCTGGGTATGTGCCCTGACAACGTCAACGCACGTATCATTAGTAAAGGTGAACGAGTTTCTATTCAGCTTATGAAAGCGGTATTAGAGGCGAAAGGCCAACCAGCCAGTCTGATCGACCCAGTGCAATACTTATTTGCTCGTGGTGATCATCTTGAAGCGATGGTTGATGTTGAAATCTCTACTCAAAACTTCCGTCAGAATCCTCTTCCACAAGGCCATGTAAACATCATGCCTGGCTTTACTGCTGGTAATGATGAAGGCGAGTTAGTGACGCTAGGACGTAATGGTTCGGACTACTCAGCAGCGGTTTTGGCCGCGTGTCTTCGTGCCGATTGTTGTGAAATCTGGACTGATGTTGATGGCGTTTATAACTGTGACCCTCGTTTAGTAGCGGATGCGCGTTTATTAAAATCTCTCAGCTACCAAGAGGCGATGGAGCTTTCGTATTTTGGTGCGTCTGTACTGCATCCTAAGACCATCGCGCCGATTGCCCAATTCCATATTCCTTGTCTGATCAAAAACAGTTTTAACCCACAAGGTGCGGGGACGCTCATTGGCCAAGATACGGGTGAAGATAACCTAGCGATCAAGGGTATTACCACACTCAGCGACCTGACGATGGTTAACGTGTCTGGCCCTGGTATGAAAGGCATGGTTGGCATGGCTAGCCGCGTATTTGGTGCGATGTCCTCAGCGGGGGTATCGATCGTTTTGATTACTCAGTCTTCCTCAGAGTACAGCATCAGTTTCTGTATAGAAGCTCAAGATCAGGCAATCGCAGAGCAAGCGCTTGGTGATGCTTTTGAGCTTGAACTGAAAGATGGTCTGTTGGAGCCTGTTGAGTTCCTTAATGATGTTGCGATCGTAACGTTAGTGGGTGATGGAATGCGCACTTCTCGTGGTGTTGCGTCTCAATTCTTCTCTTCGTTAGCCGAAGTTAACGTTAATATTGTTGCGATTGCTCAAGGCTCATCTGAGCGTGCTATCTCAGCAGTGATCCCAGAAGATAAGATTTCAGAAGCCATCAAAGCCTGTCATGAAAACCTATTCAATTCAAAACACTTCCTCGATGTGTTTGTGGTTGGTGTTGGTGGTGTGGGTGGCGAACTGGTGGATCAGATTGATCGTCAGCAAGCGAAACTGGCTGAAAAAGGCATCATCTTACGAGTTTGTGGTTTGGCAAACAGTAAAGGTCTTCTGTTGGATAGCGAAGGGCTTCCACTTGAACACTGGCGTGATCGTATGAAAGATGCGTCAGAAGAGTTCAGTCTGGCACGCTTAATCTCACTGGTGCAACGCAACCACATTATCAACCCAGTATTGGTTGACTGTACTTCTAGTGAATTAATCGCGAATCAATATGCTGACTTCTTAGCTGCTGGTTTCCACGTGGTTACGCCGAACAAAAAAGCGAACACCGCGAGTATGTCTTACTACCATCAATTGCGTGATGTTGCGCGTAGCTCACGCCGCAAATTGATGTACGAAACAACCGTTGGTGCGGGTCTGCCTGTTATTGAAAACCTACAGAATCTTATCTCAGCGGGTGACGAACTGGAACGTTTCAGTGGCATCTTGTCTGGTTCACTATCATTTATATTCGGTAAGTTGGATGAAGGTATGACACTTAGCCAAGCGACGAATATTGCTAAAGAGAGTGGTTTTACAGAGCCAGATCCACGTGATGACCTGTCGGGTATGGACGTAGCACGTAAACTACTGATTCTTGCTCGTGAAGCCGGTATGAACTTAGAACTGGAAGATGTCATTGTTGATCAAGCACTGCCACCAGGCTTTGATGACTCAGGCACTATAGAAGAGTTTATGCAGCGTTTACCTCAAGCAGACGCTTATTTCCAACAACTTTCTGCGCAAGCAGCCGAAGAAGGAAAAGTGCTACGCTACGTGGGTGAAATCTCGGATGGTGAATGTCGAGTAAGCATTGCGGCGGTCAATGAAAACGACCCAATGTTTAAGATTAAAGATGGTGAAAATGCGTTGGCGTTTTACAGCCGTTACTACCAGCCAATTCCATTAGTATTACGAGGTTACGGTGCGGGTACTGAAGTGACAGCGGCAGGTGTGTTTGCTGATGTGATGCGTACATTAGGTTGGAAATTAGGAGTATAAAGAAATGAGTCGAGGTATGGATGTCGTTGTTTATGCTCCTGCGTCAATCGGTAATGTGAGCGTTGGTTTCGATGTTTTGGGGGCGGCCGTGTCCCCCATTGATGGCACGCTACTGGGTGACCGAGTTATGGTTAAATCAGGCGATGAGCCGTTTAGCCTAAAAACAGCAGGTAGCTTTGTCTCAAAACTACCTGAAAACCCGAAAGAGAATATTGTTTATGACTGCTGGCGTGTATTTGCTCGCGAGCTAGACAAGAAAGGTCAAGCGCTTTTGCCCCTAGAGATGACTCTAGAAAAGAATATGCCTATTGGCTCAGGATTAGGTTCAAGTGCTTGTTCCATTGTGGCTGCTTTGGATGCGCTCAACCGTTTCCATGGCGAACCTCTCAACGAAACTGAGTTGCTTGCGTTAATGGGGGAAATGGAAGGACAGATATCTGGTGGTGTTCACTACGATAATGTCGCACCATGTTACCTTGGCGGCGTACAGTTGATGTTGGAAGAGTTAGGTATTATCAGTCAAGAAGTGCCATGTTTTGACAATTGGTATTGGGTAATGGCTTATCCGGGAATCAAGGTCTCGACTGCCGAAGCGCGTGCAATTCTGCCATCACAATATCGCCGTCAGGACATTATCGCCCACGGTCGTCATCTTGCTGGCTTTATACATGCTTGCCACTCTAATCAGCCTGAACTGGCAGCGAAAATGATCAAAGACGTGATCGCTGAACCGTATCGTGAGAAACTGTTACCTGGTTTTGCTGAAGCGCGTAAATACGCTGTAGCAGCCGGCGCTTTGGCGACGGGGATTTCGGGTAGTGGTCCAACGCTATTTAGTATTTGTAAAGATAAAGATGTCGCTGAGCGTGTGGCACGCTGGCTTGAACAAAACTACGTACAAAATGAAGAAGGATTCGTCCATGTTTGTCGTCTCAACAAGCAAGGTTCGAACGTAACAGGAAGTGAGCTATGAAGCTGTACAACATAAAAGAAAATGACGAACAAGTATCCTTTGGCCAAGCCGTGCGCCAAGGGTTAGGTCGTAACCAAGGCCTTTTTTTTCCATCAGAACTGCCTAAGTTTGACGATGTAGATGCGCTTTTAGCTGAAGACTTTGTTTCACGTAGTACTAAGATTCTCTCAGCACTTATTGGTGATGAGTTAGCAGAAGAAAAAGTAAATTCAATGGTTGATGCAGCGTTCCAATTTCCTGCACCAATCAAGCAAGTAAAAGAGGGTGTTTATGCCCTTGAACTGTTTCACGGTCCAACTCTAGCGTTTAAAGATTTCGGCGGCCGCTTTATGGCTCAGTCGTTAGCTGCTGTTTCTAATGGTGGTAAAATCACCATTCTGACAGCAACGTCCGGCGATACTGGTGCGGCAGTGGCACACGCTTTTTATGGGATGGAAGATATCAACGTTGTTATCCTTTACCCGAAAGGCAAAATCAGCCCTCTACAAGAAAAGCTATTCTGTACGCTTGGCAACAATATCCACACGGTTGCTATCGATGGTGACTTTGATGCTTGCCAAGCGCTCGTTAAGCAAGCTTTCGATGACGCCGCTCTGCGTGAAGAGATTGGCTTAAATTCCGCTAACTCAATTAACATTAGCCGCCTAATGGCTCAGATCTGCTACTACTTTGAGGCCGCTTCTCAACTAAGCAAAGAGCAGCGTGAAAACCTCGTGGTATCGGTACCAAGTGGTAACTTTGGGAACCTGACAGCCGGTTTGTTAGCAAAAGCTCTAGGTTTGCCGATTAAGCGTTTCATTGCTGCGACTAACGCGAACGATACCGTGCCACGTTACTTAGAAACGGGTAAGTGGGATCCAAAACCAACGGTTGCAACCACTTCAAACGCGATGGATGTGAGTCAGCCAAACAACTGGCCGCGTATCGAAGAGCTATGCCAAGTGAAAGATTGGGGCTTAGAGACGTTAGGTAAAGGTGCGGTGAGTGATGAGCAAAGCGCGGAATCAGTAAAAGAGCTGTACCAACAAGGTTATCTGTGTGAACCGCACGGTGCGATCGCCTACCGAGTGCTGCAAGAGCAGCTTCAAGAAGGTGAGACAGGGTTATTCCTATGTACAGCACATCCAGCGAAGTTCAAGGAAGTGGTTGACGATATTTTAGGTACAGATATTGACCTGCCAGGCCCGCTAGCAAAACATGCAGTGATGGATTTGCTGTCTGAAGACCTCGCCAATGATTTCGATGCATTGAAAGAAGTCCTGCGTCGAGTGCAGAAATAAGTTAGCAAAGGTCGCTCAGGCGGCCTTTGTTTTTTAGAGCGCTTCGAATCGAGAACGGACTTCGCCCTGCGAGAGGAGCTTGTGAAGAGCGAGTCGAAAGTTGCAGGCAGCGCTGGCTAAGATTTGAGTTTAATTATCTGAATTTAAAAGAAAAGGGTTGACACTGTGTGTCAACCCTTCAACATTTTGTCGTTTCTCTTATCTGTTCAAAGCAAATGTCGGTAACGAAAGGTGCCAGCGAATAGCGCCTAAGCGAATAATCAGTGTAGAAGCGACACCTGCGAGGAAAGCTGTATCGTTATCATAGCCAATCGCTAAGGCTGTGGTGTGGAATACCCCACCAATCAAACACGCAGTCGCATAGACTTCACTTCGTAGTACCATTGGGACTTCACGCGCTAATACATCGCGAATGATGCCGCCGCCACAACCCGTTATTACACCCATGATGATAGCGACCAACGCTGAATCTTGATAATGCATCGCTTTGTCTACACCAATACCGACAAAGACGGCTAATCCAATCGCATCACACACAGGTAAAACCCACCACGCTAGGCGTTTAGGTCGTCGAACGATGAGCATAGTGATCAAACAGGTAATTAGGATAGTCCATAAGTAGTTGGTGTCAGTGATCCAGAATACCGGGGTTGCTCCAAGAGCCATATCACGAATCGTACCGCCACCGATAGCAGTGACACTGCCCAAAACGGTGACACCAAATGGATCCATCTTTAAGCGGCCTGCAAGTAGAACGCCTGAAATGGCAAAAATAGCTGTACCGAACAAGTCGATCAAATAAAGCAGCATGGAGTCCATGTTACTAAAATCTCTTACTAAAAAGTTGCGAATAAAAGTGAGACTGGATTGTACGAGATATCACCATTGACCGTTAGTGTTTTCGCCTAACGTTATCAAAATACTCGCAAACTTGTTTGACTGCTAAGAGTGTTCTTGGCGTCGGTCGGTTTAGCCAGTCTGAGTTTAATGACCAGACATGTTTATTTTGAACAGCATCAAGTTGGTTTGCCCATTTGTGCCACATATTGCCATCGGCAATAGCATGTTCAGAAGAGAAGATGACATCTGGGTTACTGATGATAACTTGTTCCAGCCCAACTTGAGGATAAGGCGCGACACTGTCGGCGAAGACGTTGACGCCCCCGCAGAATGTAAATACCTCACTTGGCCATTTCTCTTGGGCGAGGGTTATGATGGGTTGGGCGCTTAATTGATAGAAGTAGCGAACAGGTGTTTCTGTGTGGTACTCGTTTTTAAGCTTTTCTAACTGTTGTCTAAAGTCGGCTGCGGCTCGTTTGCCTATATTGGGATCGTCTGAGTATTCACTTAACTGTTCGAGATTATTAGCGATATCGCTAAGAGACGAGGTTTGTGAGTAATAAATATTGATGCCAAACTGCTTTAGCTTCTCCAGCTCACCGTTTGGGTTACCTGCGGGCCAAGCGATGACTAGGTCTGGTTGAAGTGCAATGATTCGCTCGATTTTTATGCCCTGATAATTGGACACTTTTTCCAGCGTTTTTGCCTGTTCTGGATAGTCGCTACGCTCACTGACCGCAACAAGCTTGTCACCCAGTCCCGCAGCGAAAGCAATCTCTGTCGCATGTGGCGCTAAACTAATGATTCGCTCGACGGGGGCTGCGAAAAGGCTGGGAATAACCAGTGCAGCTAAACTGGCAACGATAAGGCGCATCTAAATACCTTGATAGAATAGGCCCATAAGCAGGCTTTGAATAATGATCCAAATGAACATGCGCCAAGCCAACATCTTCTGAACTTGAGCCACATGTATGGCAGATGGTGCAATACGACCGCCGAGCTTAGCGCGTACGGATTTTTTACCGTCGTAGATGGCAGGGCCACCCAAAGATAGCTCCAACTTACCGCCCACAGCGACGATCAGCCAAGCCGGTCCAGGAAGAGGCCAAGAACTTGCTTGCTGTTGAATGAGTTGGACAGAGGCTTTTGCTCGGTGACCGACGGCGATCATGAGCGCAAACAGGCGCAAAGGGATAAAATCGAGGACGGCGACAGCACGCACAGCAGTCAATCCAAACGGCGAGAACTTTTGTCTTGAAGGGGACCAAGCACGAGCCAGTTCTACCGACATTCGATAGCCAAAAGCCCCAATACCGCCAGCAATGGCATACCAAAACAGTACTCCAACGACATTACGTCCGTAAGACATAATTAAGGTTTCAGAGCCGGCTTTGCCAAGTCCAAGTAGCGATAACGGATCGGTGGAGCGATTTATCAGCGGCTTAATTAGCATCTTTGCTTGCTCTTTGTCCTCGCGGGCGAGAGCGGCAACGAATTGAGCGGTAAATTTATCTGTATTGCGCCAATCAATGGCAAGAAGGAGAAAGGCCAGCTCAAAAAGTTGCGGCTGCCAAACCAATGGCTTTAACGCGATTAAAACGGCGAGCATAGGCAGAATCATTAGTAGCCAAGCTAAGCTGCCTGAAATGATACTTTGCTGGTAGCTGTTGTTTACGTTGACTTTATCGGCTAATTGCTCGGCGAATTTATGCCACAAAATGGCTGGATGAGCTTCGCGGGGAAAGGGCAATATCAGATGGCATAATAAAGCGCCCCACAACACGAGGAGCGCACCATTTGAGTAGAGTTGCTGAAACAGATCTTCCATGATGTCTCTTTAACTTACTTTAGAAGTTCAACCATCTTGATAACCATTTCAGATGAGCTTTGAGCGGCTAGCGGAAGAAACTCATCAAAGCTCATACCTGCTTCTTTGTCAGCCACATCAGAGATTGCGCGCACTACAACGAAAGGAACTTTGAACTGGTGACAAGTTTGAGCGATCGCTGCGGCTTCCATTTCTACCGCGACAACCGATGGGAAGTGTTTGCGGATAAATGCCTGACGTTCCGCACTACATACAAAAGCGTCACCAGTACATATTAGGCCGCGAACTGCGTGCTTATCTTCCATTTGTGACAGCGCTTTCTCTGCTACATCCATCAATTTTTCATCTGCAATGAATGCCGCTGGTTGTTGTGCCATTTGCCCCATTTCGTAGCCAAATGCCGTCACATCGGCATCGTGGTGGCGAACTTCAGTTGAAATCACAACATCACCAACGTTGAGGCTAGAATCAAAACCACCCGCAGAGCCAGTGTTAATGATCACGTCAGGTTGGTACTCGTCCAGTAAAATTGTGGTGCCAACCGCTGCTGATACTTTGCCAATGCCGGATTGAAGCAAAACGACATCCACACCGTTGATCTGTCCAGAGAAGTAAGTACAGCCTGCTTTGCTTACTTCTTGGCGGTTTTCAATTGCTTGTTTAAGGATGGAAACTTCTTGTTCCATTGCACCGATGATGCCGATTTTCATAATGAATCCTGTTAATTGACATGGGTCTAATCGAATGGTGCTAAGTGTAACAGAAAAGGGCTAGATGGGAACGGGTTGCGCCCTATGGATAACTGGATCGGACTTTGCCCTGCTGGAAGTGGGGCCGGGCAGTAAGTTGATAAAACCTATAGTGTGAAAGGTATTGACAGAACTACTCCTTAAATAAGACATCATGTTCTCGATTCTCGATCAATTACCTATTGCTTAACCCATATACATCTCATATAATCCGCGCTTCGCGTAGCGGCTGAATCAGAGATTGGCTGCTACAAATTTAAACTTACTCTTATTAGGAGAGAATTATGTCTCTGAATGCAGAAACTAAAGCAGCAATCGTTGCAGAATACGCTCAAACTGAAGGCGATACAGGTTCACCAGAAGTTCAAGTAGCTCTACTTACAGCTTCTATCAACCACCTACAAGGTCACTTCAAAGCGCACAAAGGCGATCACCACAGCCGTCGTGGTCTTCTACGTATGGTTTCTCGCCGTCGTAAGCTTCTTGACTACTTGAAAGGCAAAAACCTTTCTCGTTACCAAGATCTAATCAAGCGTCTAGGCCTACGTCGCTAATCAGCGGCTGCATAGAACAGTTTGTCGAAAAAGGGGCTATACGCCCCTTTTTTGTGGCCTAAATTGTGCCAAACCTCTGCTAAGTAGTTTATACTACCTCCGGCTATAACCACCTTAGTGGTTTTATCTCCACAATACTTTTTGCATTACAGTCACCGATGTCGGCCAAAAGGTCGCGACTATTAAAAGGCTATTGCCCCGCAGTATTCTTTTACTAGTCGCGATTCGTAATGCCTTGAGTAATTTAATTAACTCAATCTAAGCACGTGCTTAGAGAAAGGAATAACAATGTTCGAAAAACCAGTTGTTAAAACGTTCCAGTACGGTAACCACACAGTTACTCTAGAAACTGGCGTTATCGCTCGTCAAGCTACAGCTGCCGTTATGGTAACTATGGATGACACAGCAGTATTTGTTTCTGTTGTTGGTAAAAAAGAAGCGGTTGAAGGTCAAGACTTCTTCCCTCTAACAGTTAACTACCAAGAGCGTACTTACGCTGCAGGTAAAATCCCTGGTGGTTTCTTCAAGCGTGAAGGTCGCCCATCTGAAGGTGAAACTCTGACTGCTCGTCTAATCGACCGTCCAATTCGCCCTCTATTCCCAGATGCGTTTAAAAACGAAGTTCAAGTAATCGCTACGGTTATGTCTGTTAACCCAGACGTTCAACCTGATATCGTAACTATGATTGGTACTTCAGCAGCGCTAGCTATCTCTGGTATCCCATTCAATGGTCCTATTGGTGCTGCACGTGTTGGTCACATTGACGGTCAACTAGTACTAAACCCAAGCAACACTGAGCTAGAAACATCTAAGCTTGACCTTGTTGTTGCGGGTACGGAATCTGCAGTTCTAATGGTTGAGTCAGAAGCTGACAACCTAACTGAAGAAGAGATGCTTGCAGCAGTTGTTTACGGCCACGATCAACAGCAAGCTGTTATCAACGCAATCAACGAGTTCGCAGCAGAAGTTGCTACTCCAGCTTGGGATTGGGTTGCTCCAGAAGAGAACACAGCACTTGTAGCTAAGATTGCAGAACTTGCAGAAGCTAAGCTTGTTGAAGCGTACCAAATCACTGAGAAGATGGCTCGTTACGGTCGTATCCACGAGATCGCGGCAGAAGTTAATGAAGTGCTGCTTGCTGAAGATCCAGAAGCAAACACCAAAGAAATCCACACTATCTTCCACGATCTAGAGAAGACAGTTGTACGTCGCAGCATCATTGCTGGTAACCCACGTATCGACGGTCGTGAGAAAGACATGGTTCGTGCTCTAGACGTTCGTACTGGCGTTCTTCCACGTACTCACGGTTCTTCACTATTCACTCGTGGTGAGACTCAGGCACTAGTAACTGCGACTCTAGGTACGCAGCGCGATGCTCAAATCATCGATGAGTTAACTGGTGAGCGTAAAGATCACTTCCTACTACACTACAACTTCCCTCCATACTGTGTTGGCGAAACGGGTTTTGTAGGTTCTCCTAAGCGTCGTGAAATCGGCCACGGTAAACTGGCTAAGCGTGGTATTGCAGCTGTAATGCCATCTATCGATGAGTTCCCATACACAGTACGTGTTGTATCGGAAATCACTGAATCTAACGGTTCATCTTCAATGGCTTCTGTATGTGGTACGTCTCTAGCACTTATGGATGCTGGTGTTCCAATCAAAGCGTCTGTTGCGGGCATCGCAATGGGTCTAGTGAAAGAAGGCGATGATTTCGTTGTTCTTTCTGACATCCTTGGTGACGAAGACCACCTAGGTGACATGGACTTTAAAGTAGCAGGTACTAACGAAGGTATCACTGCACTTCAGATGGATATCAAGATCGAAGGTATCACTAAAGAGATCATGCAAATTGCTCTTAACCAAGCGCAAGGTGCACGTAAGCACATCCTATCTGTAATGGATGAAGCGATTTCTGGTGCTCGTGAAGATATCTCTGAGTTCGCTCCGCGTATTCACACAATGAAGATCAGCGCAGAGAAGATCAAAGATGTTATCGGTAAAGGTGGTGCAGTTATCCGTGCTCTAACTGAAGAGACGGGTACAACTATCGAAATCGAAGATGACGGTACAATCAAGATTGCTGCAACTGAAGGCGCAGCAGCAAAAGAAGCGATTCGCCGTATCGAAGAGATCACTGCTGAAGTTGAAGTAGGCCGTATCTACACAGGTAAAGTTGCACGTCTAGCTGACTTTGGTGCTTTCGTTACGATTCTTCCTGGTAAAGATGGTCTTGTACACATTTCTCAAATCGCAGACAAGCGTGTAGAAAAAGTGTCTGACTACCTTGCTGAAGGTCAAGAAGTTCAAGTTAAAGTTCTTGAAATCGACCGTCAGGGCCGCGTTCGTCTAAGCATGAAAGAAGCGGTAGAACAGACTGAAGAAGTCGTTGCTGAAGAAAAACCTGCTACAGACGCATAATGCGAGCTTGATAGGCTAATTAGCTTATTACGCTAAAAGCATGTTATAAAGGGAGCATTACGCTCCCTTTTTTATTGCGGATTACTCTGAGTGAAAACTCAGTAACAGGAGTATCGATCTGTGAAATGGTTTCAAACCGCTACGCTTAGTCTCGCTTTAGCGATTACGGCAGGCTGTGCATCGACCTCAAGCAACAACGCTCAGTGGCTATATCCACCAATGGCGGTTCCTTTGCAAGCCAGTGTGCAGCAAGAAGTTCAGATTGCGCGTTTATCTCAACTCTTACAAAGACCCGATCTTTCGAATGATATTCGAGCCAAAATGCTTTATGAACGCGGTAACTACTATGACAGTGTTGGTCTGAGAGATCTCGCTCGTTTAGATTACAATCAGTCACTTGCTCTTAATCCTGCTCAGCCAGATCTGTTTAATTTACTTGGCGTTTATTTTACCCAGGTAGGTGAGTTTGATGCTGCGTACGATGCCTTTGATTCTACCTTAGAGTTAGATCCGGATAATTCTTATGCCGCACGCAACCGTGCCATTGCGCTTTACTATGGTGATCGGATTGACCTCGCTTTAGAAGATATGCAAAAGCATTATGATGAGGACCCAAGCGATCCATTTCGTGCTTTGTGGCGCTATATCATTAAGCAGGAAAAGCAACCGGATGTTGCTCGTGAAGAGCTACTCAAAGTCTACCAGACTCGTGATGAGCAATGGGGTTGGGTACTGGTTGCCATTACGCTTGGAGAAGTGTCTGAAGATCAGGCCTTTAAAGCCATTTTAGCCGGAACCCGAGACAATACTGTTTTGGCTCAGCGTCTAACAGAGGCTTATTTCTACTTGGGTAAGCGCTATCAAGCTGAAGGTGACTTTGCGAGCGCCATATCGTTATACAAACTGGCGATTTCGTTCAACGTCTTTGAGTATGTAGAACATCGTTATTCGTTCTTGGAACTTAGCCGAATCTACAATCAAGTTAAAGCTGAACATCTTGCCAAGAATAAAGCCAAAGCGCTTGAGACAGAATAAACATTGATGATGTGAGTTCGGATAGCCGCTGCTTTGCAGCGGCTTTTTTATTGCCAGATGGAAAAATGAAGACTAAAATAGTTAGCCTTGCTAACTAAATGTGCAGACAATGACTCTAGAAAATAGCTTAATGGAACTGGAACGATTCTGTTCCAAAGCGTGGCGAGTTCATGCCAAAGAAGATGCTTTATCAAACTTGAGTTTTAATGAATACGATTATCTTCGAGTGATACAAGAACACGCTCAGGGGATTCGCATCACCGATTTAGCTCAAGAGATGAAAGTGAGTAAGCCTTCCGCCTCGAATATGGTGGCACGATTGCAGAATAAAGGCTTAGTTTCACGGATATCATGTAATGAAGATGGACGCGCTAAGCGAGTGATTCTAACGGAGCAGGTCATTAAAGACCTTTCGCTTGAACAAGTGGTTTACCGCAGGATCGCGGAGTCTATTGGCAACAAACTGACTGAGGTTGAAAACAGCCATTTGATCAGCTTGTTAGAAAAAGCACTTAAATAATTAACTCGAAGTCAGAAAAATTTATCTATTTAGTTAGCCATGCTAACTAGTGGTGAGAAAATGCAAACATCCATTTATAAACAGTTTTGGAAATACACGATACCTACCGTGGCAGCAATGCTGGTCAACGGTCTATATCAAGTCGTTGATGGCGTCTTCATTGGTCGCTATGTTGGTGCTGATGGCTTAGCGGGCATTAACGTCGCTTGGCCTATGATTGGTTCGATTCTTGGGCTAGGTATGCTGGTTGGTGTCGGAACCGGAGCACTCGTTTCAATACAACAAGGAAAAAAAGACAACCAAGGTGCAAAACAGATCCTCGCGACGGGATTACTGCTACTTATCGCTTTGGTGCCTGTGGTCTCGGTTGTTCTTTATCTGTTCGCAGATGATTTTCTTCGTTGGCAGGGAGCTGAAGGCCGAGTATTTGAGCTGGGGTTACAATATTTACATATCTTGATTGGGGCCTGTATTTTTACTTTGGGCTCGATTGCGATGCCTTTTTTGCTGCGTAATGATGAAAGCCCAAATATTGCGACCATGCTTATGGTCATTGGTGCATTCGTTAACATCGCCTTAGATTACCTCTTAATTGCTGTGTTGGGCTGGGAGTTAACCGGTGCCGCGATAGCTACCGCTATTGCACAAGGTGTGGTCACCGTATCGGGTTTGGCTTACTTTTTTTCATCTCATGCGAGATTGCGTTTGAAGTGGGCTGATTTGCGTTTAAAGCTGGCTATCATTCCCAACATCTTTGCGATTGGCGCATCCAGTTTCTTTATGTATGCCTATGGTTCTATGATGGTTGCACTGCACAACGCACTATTTGCTCAATATGGCGATCAGTTGATGATTGGCGCTTACGCCATACTAGGTTATATCGTCACCGTCTACTATCTCACAGCAGAAGGTATTGCAAACGGTATGCAGCCTTTGGTCAGCTACAACCATGGGGCGAGAAACCAACAAAACATCCGCAAACTTCTAAAAGTTGCGATGTATTCAGCGGTGATAGTGGGCGGTGTATTTGTGGTATTACTCAATCTATTCCCAACTCAATTTGTCTCTGTCTTTAATAAGGATGACGCACAGTTGATGGAACATACGGTGATGGGAATTCGTCTGCACATGTTTTCTATGGCACTCGACGGCTTCTTAGTGGTTGCTGGTGCTTACTACCAAGCGATCAACAAGGGGAGTAAAGCGCTGTTTGTCACTGTTGGCAATATGTTGGTGCAATTGCCTTTCTTGTACCTGATGCCTAAGTTGTTTGGTGTGCCGGGTATCTGGATTGCGTACCCATTGTCTAACATTGCACTCAGCTTGGTGGTGATGACGATGCTGTGGAAAGATATCAAGCGCATAAAAGTGACATCGACCGAACAGGTCATCGCATAGAGAAAAGGGCTCATTTGAGCCCTTTATCATGTGTCATAAATTTAACTAGACGTTCTTCACTTCTAGACCGGCCAGTTGATGCCAGTAACCGTTGCACTGACGGTTATCGATTTGATCTGGGCTATGACCACTCTCGTTCGCGCGGAATTTTTCAACTTGCGAGAAGGTATCGAGGCCAAGTGGACTCAGGCGTACGACATCGACCAATCCTTGCATACTTGGCAGATCGTTGATCAGGTTATAGCAATAGCCTGATTGAGTCTGGATGCCGTTCAGGTTGAACACTTGCTGGCCTTCTTGGCTGCTTACTTGAATGCCTGTTGGGTATTTAATACAGCAGGTCTCACAATCGTCTTTGGCACGATTCTCTGCTCTTGCGGTAAAGCATCGAGCTGAGTAAGCCAAAGGTAGGTAGCCATGACTGAAGACTTCGACCTCGAACTTATCCTTAATACCAATCTCATCACATTGGGTTAATACTTTGCTCAGCCACTCACGAGACAGCTCGACAGGCATGCACCAACGGATCATGCCCTGTTTAAGAAACAGGTTGAGTGTGTGGGCATTGTAAGTATTGACCGCAGGGCCAACCACAAACGGTACCTTACGCTCAGAGGCTAGCTGGATTGCAGAAACGTCATTGGCTTCAATCGCGAAGTCACCATTATCGATGTACTTCTTCATGATGTTGACTTCGCTCGGCGCTTCGAGAAGAGCCATGGTCGAAAGGACAACTTGTTTGCCAGCAGAATTAAGCTCTTTGGCAATATCAAACCAATGATTTGGTTTCATTTCACGTCGTTTAGAGCAAACACTTTCACCCAAATAAATGATATCTGCTGAACTGCTTTTAGCCTGATTATAAAAAGCTTCGACATCCTGCTTTGGCCAGAAATAGAGTAGTGGGCCAAGCGCGTATTTCATGTTTTTTTCCATATTGACCTCTACTGCCACTTGCGGTGGTATGCACCGAGTGTTGTTTGCTTACCTTCTGACACGTTTGCTAGAGTCGCATCCCAAGCCGCTTCGACTTGGTAGCCTTCAGGGTTTGCGAGATAGCGATCAATAGCGGCTCGCCAAGTACGTGTCACCTGCTCCACGTAGGCAGGGCTGCGTTGGCGTCCTTCGATTTTTACCGAGGCTACGTTCGCGGCAAACAGCTCAGGGAGCATAGAGAGGGTGTTCAAACTGGTTGGCTCTTCCAAAGCATGATAAGCCTTGGTTTGCTCTTCTAGATCGGCGGTGAAACGGCCTTTACATAAGGTCGGATAACCTGCATTTTCACCTTCGCTGTAACGGTCAATAAGAATGTTGTTGAGGCGAGACTCAAGCCCTTTCTCGGTTTCTTGCCAACGAACATATTTAGCAGGCGAGCATGCCCCCACTGTGTTTGGTGATTCGCCAGTCATGTATGAGGAGAGATAGCAGCGTCCTTCAGACATGATGCATAGGCTGCCAAACGCAAACACTTCAAGTTCGACATCGCTGGTGATATTACGTGATAGCTGTTTCACCTGATGAATCGAAAGAACACGAGGCAGAACAACGCGCTTGACGTTAAAGTTGTTCTTGTAGAAATCGATAGCCGCGACGTTTGTTGCCGAGGCCTGTACTGATAAGTGAAGTTCTAAGTCAGGATACTTTTGCGATGCGTAATCAAGTACCGCGATATCTGCCACAATCAGAGCATCTACGCCATTATCCGCTGCACGGTCGACCGCATCGGTCCAACGGCTAAAGCCGTCTGGATGAGCGAAAGTGTTGAGAGCGACATGAATCTTCTTCTTATGGTCATGAACGTACTGAACGGCTTTTTCCAGTTTCTTACCTGTAAAGTTTAAACCCGCAAAGTGACGGGCATTGGTATCATCTTTAAAACCGATGTAAACCGCATCAGCGCCACAATCAATTGCAGTTTTTAGTGCAGGCAAGTTACCTGCAGGGCATAGGAGTTCCATTGCTCTTACCAGACTGTCTCATAAAATTGTTGAGCATTTTATGAAGAATTATGAATGGCGAATTTGATGTAAGGCAGGTTTGAGTGAGTTTCTAAGTGAAATAATTACTTAGGGTTAGTTTTTGTGGCGACGATTTTGTGCAAATAGCTCTTCAACCTCTTGTCTTGGCTGAGGGCGATGGAAGTGGAAGCCTTGAATTGAGTTACAGTTTAGATTAGACAGCAGAGTCGCTTGTTGCTGTGTCTCTACACCTTCGGCGACGACAGTCAAATTGAGTGATTTACCTAGATTGATGATATTTTCTATGACTGTGATTTGTTTAGGCAGCGTATCAATATCAGAGATAAATGCTCGGTCAATTTTGAGTTCATCGATTGGAAATCTCGCTAAGTAGGAGAGCGATGAATAGCCTGTTCCGAAGTCATCGATTGATAGAGCAAAACCTAGTCGCTTAATCGCATTCAACATTTGAAGAGTGTGCTCACTATCACTCATCACCGCACTTTCTGTCAGCTCAAAAGTAATACAGCTTGGATCTAATTCTGTTGTGCGCAGCAACTTCTCCATGTAGTCGATTAACTTAGGGTTGCCAAATTGTTCAGGGGAGAGGTTGATCGCCACTCGACCCGGTAAAATACCTTGCAGCTTCCAGCGTTTGACTGTGGCAAAGACCTCGCGCATGACCACTCGGCCTAAATGCTCGATCAAGCCAGCTCGTTCCGCAACAGGAATAAATGCACCAGGGCTAATATAGCCTTCTACGGGATGTTTCCAACGAATCAGTGCTTCTGCGCCATTGATACTGAAGTCTCGCGCATTGACTTTAGGTTGATACCACACCTCAAGTCCATTTTGTTGCAGCGCTTTCTGTAATTCGATTTCCAGCCATAAGCGCATACGAGCTTCTTTGTTCATCTGATCGTTGAATTTGATCAGTCGGTTGCGACCACGATCCTTGGCCTCATACATTGCTGTGTCAGCGTTTTGTAGCAAGATACGAGCATCGTTGCCATCGCCAGGGTAGGCAACACTACCAATAGAGCACGCAAGTCGCTTGCTGAAGTGGTGTAGATCAAACGGTTGATTCACGAGAGAGATAATGCGTTCTGACAGCATTTCTGCCATGCGATTATTATCAGGTTCAGGCAGTATGATGCCGAACTCATCTCCTCCTAAATGCCCTAAAACCGCATGTGGAGGTAAAAGACGCTTAAGACGAGAAGAGACTTCCTTGATCACTTTGTCCCCAATATGGTGGCCAAGTGAGTCGTTGATATTTTTGAAGTTATCGATATCAAGATAGAGCATGATCAACGGCGTATCGTTGTGGATCAGTTGCTCTAAACGTTTGGTGAATCCGAAACGGTTATACAAGCCAGTGAGTGAGTCAACATGCGCATCTTCATGTTGTGTTGGAGAGAGCTTCTTAGGTGTCGAATCTGCATCTTGGATCAAAACCAGTTGAGAATCACTACCGAGAATCATTGTCGCGTCAGCTAACAGCTGGACTTTGCGTTCAAATCCACAGCGAGGACCAGTCAAACACGTTAATGGTGCTTCACCGAGTGAGTTGACTAATGAGCTAGAAAAAACCGTTTTTGTTTTTTCATCGACAAATAGCCGTGAAAGGTTTTCTCCGAGTAGATCTTGTACCGACTCAAAACCAAGTAATCTTAACGCAGCAGGATTTGCTGAAATGATGCAATCGTCTTCCACTAACATGATTCCCTCAGGAACGAGAGAGGTCAAAGTCGAAAACTTACCTTCTGACTCTTCCAAAGAGCGAATGAGGATCTGTTTTTCAGAGGTGTCGAGAGCATGAAAGATGATGTGCTCGATCTTACCATCGGTATTCAGTGGCGAGATATTGAAATGCAGGCTGGTCTCTAAGTCGAGATCACCCATCGTCATCTCAGCTTCGATCGATTCGCCTTTAAAAGCGCGATCATAATAAGGCTTGAGATGATTATAAAACTGTTGCCCCATGATCTGGCTGTCACTCATACCAACCAGTTCAGGAGGAGTAAGACCTGCGATATCACAATAGCGCCCGTTAACCACGGCATAATTATGCTGGTTATCTAAGATAGCGAAAAAAAACGGGCTGTTAGCCGTTATTTCTTTAAACCAGTGCTGTAATTGTTGCGATAGCATCAAGTTTTTCCAACTCTCCAACAGAGCTTGTGATTCACATCGGTTGTGAATATGAATGATGTAATAACTATAACTGTCATTGCCTGTAGTTTAAAGAGTTTCAGGCATCACGCAGATTCTTTGACAAATAACAGGAATCGTTAGTTAAACATACTTTATGATGAGCAATTCCAACCCACAAAGTAACGGATAATTCGCGTGATTAACAAGATTCGCACTCAACTAGTTCAAAACGCTGCATCAATTTTGCGATCTCCAGTCCACTTATTGCCTCAATCTGTACAAAAAAAAGCCTTGCTTGAAGGGCTAAAAACGGTGTTTAAAGAGGCTCTTGAAGATGGGGATTTCGAATTCCTTGAAGATAAGTGGTTAAAAGTTGAAGTAAAAGATATGCAGCTGAGTTGGCTGATTAGCTATCAAGACGAACAGCTTGTCGTTGGTGATAAAAGTGTGAAGGAAGATGTGTTGTTTGGAGGGAATCTGAATGACTTAGTTTTGATTGCCGGACGCAAAGAAGATCCTGATACCCTGTTTTTCCAACGTCGCCTAACCATAGAAGGTGATACGGAATTGGGTTTGGAAGTCAAAAACTTGATGGACAGTGTCGATCTTGATTCATTGCCGAAAGCTGTTCAGACCTTGTTAAATCAGCTAGCCGAATTTGTGCAAAAAGGCTTACAATCGCCTTCAACACACAAAGAGGTTGTAAATGCTTATTCGAACTGAAGCACCAGCAGATATTCTGGCGGTCGATAGACTTCTAAAAGGAGCCTTCGACACAGAAGCAGAAGCGAACTTAGTGATGACACTAAGAGAAAATGGTCGCCGTACATTGTCGCTTGTTGCTTGCAACGATGAAGGTGAAGTCGTGGGTTATGTACTGTTTAGTCCGGTCACATTAGACGGTGAAGACCTAAACTGGCAGGGATTAGCGCCACTAGCTGTTCGTCACGATTACCGAAACAAGGGAATTGCCGCCGATCTCGTTAAAGAAGGATTAGCTTCTTTACTGGAGTTTGACTACCCAGCTTGCGTGGTACTTGGTGATCCTGCTTATTATGCTCGATTTGGCTTTGAAGCAAGCGAAAAGCATAATATGCGTTGTCAGTGGGATGTCCCTCAAGGTGCATTTCAGGTGCTAGGTTTAGTGGAAGGAGAGCTAAATCAGCGCACAGGTTTGATCGAATACAGCAGAGAATTTTCAGAACTTTAGCTTTGTTCGCCGCAGAAAAGGATGAAAAATTATCGTTTTGTCCTTTTTTTGACCGCTTGGCGGCCAGTAGCTAATTTTTTGCAAAAATCTACTTGTCAGCAATAGCGTGTTTCGCTAGTATTGCTCGGCCTTCGATAAGGAGGTCGCTAGCCTTGTTCAAAAACCTATTGAAAAGTAATGTTTTCGAGCGGCGCTGGCTCAACAATTTGGAACATAGGTGGAAACAATGTTTACAGTTCTACTTGTGATTTACCTGTTGGCAGCGGTTGGTGTAATCGGCCTAGTGTTGATTCAACAAGGTAAAGGCGCAGATATGGGAGCCTCATTCGGTGCAGGCGCATCAAACACAGTGTTTGGCGCAAGCGGCTCAGGTAATTTCCTAACCCGAATGACTGCAATTTTTGCAACAGTATTTTTCGTCCTCAGCTTGGTGCTAGGCAATATGTCTACACACAAAACTGAATCTCAGTGGGTTGACCCAACACAAGGTCAAGTTATCCAGCAAGCTGACGATGCGAGTGAAATTCCTGCCCCTCAAGGTAGTGAAATTCCTCAATAAGCTATTTTCTAGCTGAGAAATAGAATTAGCTGCCGAGATGGTGAAATTGGTAGACACGCTAGCATGAGGTGCTAGTGCCTTAGGTGTGAGGGTTCGAGTCCCTCTCTCGGCACCATTGATTTACAAACTTGTAAAACACCTTGGAGAGCGTATAATGCTCGACAAGTCGGACGCGGGGTGGAGCAGCTTGGTAGCTCGTCGGGCTCATAACCCGAAGGTCGTCGGTTCAAATCCGGCCCCCGCAACCAATCCTGTTAGGATTTGGACAAGTTTGCGCAGTAGCGATACTGCGAGTTAAGCGACAATGATTTTGCTTAACGTATCAGGGTCCAGCAACAAAAAACCCCGACTTTTCGGGGTTTTTTGTTATCTAAATTTCTGAAGAGAAATTTAGAGCTTTGCTTGGAATTTAAATTGGGCTGTGAGCCCTTTTTTTGTTTCTGGAGTGGTTAAAATGACTGGTTTAGAAAGACAACTTACTGAAATGCTTGAAGCTCCTGTAGCTGCATCAGGTTATGAGTTAGTTGGATTAGAATTTATTCGCGCAGGCGAGCATTCAACGTTGCGTATTTTTATCGACCACGAAAACGGCATTACTGTCGAAGATTGTGCGGAAGTTAGCCGTCAAGTAAGTGCGGTTATGGACGTTGAAGATCCAATCACAGTGGCTTACAACCTTGAAGTGTCTTCACCAGGTTTAGAAAGACCACTTTTCAAAGCTGCACACTATGAACAATTTATTGGTCACGAGGTAAGCATCGTTTTGAAGATGGCTGTAGGCAACCGTCGCAAGTGGAAAGGTGTAATCCACTCAGTGGATGGTGAAACTATCTCTGTTACTGTTGATGGTAATGAAGAAGAGTTTGCACTAAGCAATATCTCAAAAGCTAACCTGATCCCTAAATTTTAATTAAAGTCTTAGAGGCTATTTAAAATGAGTAAAGAAATTTTAGCGGTAGTAGAAGCGGTATCGAATGAGAAAGCGGTACCTCGTGAGCGTATCTTTGAAGCCCTTGAAATTGCTCTAGCAACTTCTACTAAGAAAAAACACGAAATCGAAATTGACGTTCGTGTTCAAATTGACCGTAAAACGGGCGAGTTCGAAACTTTCCGTCGTTGGTTAGTAGTAGAAAACGTTGAACATCCAACGAAGGAAATCTCTCTAGAAGCTGCTCAGTACGATGATGCAGAAGTTCAACTAGGTGATTACGTTGAAGATGATATTGAGTCTGTAACATTTGACCGTATTACGACTCAAACTGCTAAACAAGTTATCGTACAAAAAGTACGTGAAGCAGAGCGTGCACAAATCGTTGAACAGTTCATCGACAATGAAGGTGAACTTGTTACTGGCGTAGTTAAGAAAGTAAACCGTGAAACGGTTGTTCTTGACTTAGGTAACAACGCGGAAGCAGTAATCCTACGTGATGACCAACTTCCTCGTGAAAACTTCCGCCCAGGTGACCGTGTGCGTGGTCTACTATACAAAGTGGCTCCAGAAGCGCGTGGCTTCCAGCTATTTGTTACTCGCTCGAAGCCTGAAATGCTTGCTGAGCTATTCCGTGTTGAAGTTCCTGAAATTGCGGAAGAGATTATTGAGCTTAAAGGTGCAGCTCGCGATCCAGGTTCTCGTGCAAAAATCGCAGTGAAAACAAACGACAAACGTATTGACCCAGTGGGTGCGTGTGTTGGCATGCGTGGTGCACGTGTACAAGCCGTTTCTGGTGAGCTTGGTGGTGAGCGTATCGATATCGTTCTTTGGGACGATAACCCAGCGCAATTTGTAATTAACGCAATGGCGCCTGCAGACGTTGCTTCTATCATCGTAGATGAAGATGCGAATGCTATGGATATCGCAGTTGAAGCGGACAACCTAGCACAAGCTATCGGCCGTAACGGTCAGAACGTACGTCTTGCATCTCAACTGACTGGTTGGGAACTTAACGTAATGACAGTAGAAGATCTTCACAAGAAACATGCTGAAGAGTCTCAAGCTGCTATTGATAGCTTCATGAAGCACCTAGATATCGAAGAAGACTTTGCTCAACTGCTTGTTGAAGAAGGCTTCTCAACTCTAGAAGAAGTTGCTTACGTTCCAGTTAACGAACTACTTGAAGTTGATGGTCTAGATGAAGATCTAGTCGAAGAACTACGTAATCGTGCTAAGAATGCACTAACGACTCTTGCGCTAGCACAAGAAGAGTCTTTCGAAGGCGTTGAGCCAGCAGAAGACCTACTAGGCCTTGAAGGTCTTGAGCGTGAGATGGCATTTAAACTGGCAGCTAAAGGTGTATCAACACTAGAAGACCTAGCTGATCAGGGCATCGATGATCTTGAAGGTATTGAAGGCCTGACCGAAGAGCGTGCGGGTGAGCTAATTATGGCAGCTCGTAACATCTGTTGGTTCGGCGACGAAGCATAATTTTCAGCAAGGAGAAAGCGGCATGACACAAATTACTGTTAAGGCACTGAGTGAAGAAATTGGAACTCCAGTGGACCGCTTAATTGAACAACTTGCTGATGCTGGTATGAACAAAGCGAGCAGTGATCAGGTTTCTGATGAAGAAAAGCAGAAACTTTTGACTCACTTAAAGAAAGAGCACGGTGACACTACGGGTGAATCTGAGCCAACTCGTTTAACTCTACAGCGTAAAACTCGCAGCACACTTAGCGTAAATGCTGGTGGCGGCAAGAGTAAGGATGTTCAAGTAGAAGTACGCAAGAAGCGAACTTATGTTAAGCGCAGCATTATCGAAGACGACGCAAAACGTGAGGCTGAGGAAGCAGCAAAGCGTGAAGCTGAAGAGCTTGCGAAGCGTGAGGCTGAAGAGCTAGCAAAACGTGAAGCTGCAGAGAAAGCACAACGCGAGGCCGATGAGAAAGCGAAGCGAGAAGCGGATGCAAAACGTGACGCAGAAGAAAAGGCAAAGCGCGTACAAGCTGATAAGGCTAAGAAAGACATGAATGCAAAAAATGCGGACGCTAATGCGCAAGCGAAAAAAGAAGCTGACGAACTAAAACGTCGTCAGGAAGAAGAAGCCCAACGTAAAGCTGAACAAGAAGCTGCAAAGCTTGTTGAAGAAGCTCGTAAACTAGCTGAAGAAAATGAAGCTCGTTGGAATGAAGAAGAACAGAAGAAGAAAGAGCTTGAAAACTCTGACTACCATGTGACTACTTCTTCGTATGCACGTGAAGCAGAAGATGCTGCTGACCGCAAAGAAGAAGGCGCTCGTCGCAGGAAGAAAAAGAAATCTTCTCTAGATGAAGAGCCACCTCGCCCTAGCCGCAACCAACGTGGTGGTAAAGGCCGTAAGCAAGGCAGACTTTCTAAGCCAGCTTCAATGCAGCAAGGCTTCGATAAGACCGCTACTGTTGCTAAAGCAGACGTTGTGATCGGCGAAACAATCGTTGTATCTGAACTTGCTAGCAAGATGTCGGTTAAAGGCACAGAAGTTATCAAGGTGATGATGAAGATGGGCGCTATGGCGACTATCAACCAAGTTATCGACCAAGAGACGGCTCAGCTAGTTGCTGAAGAAATGGGCCACAAAGTTATTCTGCGTAAAGAGAATGAGCTGGAAGAAGCGGTACTGTCAGATCGTGACAACAACGCTGAAGCCGTTCCTCGCGCACCTGTTGTTACTATCATGGGTCACGTTGACCATGGTAAAACGTCTACGCTTGACTACATTCGTCGCACACACGTTGCGTCTGGTGAAGCAGGTGGTATTACACAGCACATCGGTGCATACCACGTAGAAACAGACAACGGCATGATCACCTTCCTTGATACTCCTGGACACGCGGCGTTTACCGCTATGCGTGCTCGTGGTGCTCAAGCGACGGATATCGTTGTTCTTGTTGTTGCAGCGGACGATGGCGTTATGCCACAAACAGTTGAAGCGATTCAGCACGCGAAAGCGGCAGGCGTTCCACTGATTGTTGCGGTTAACAAGATCGATAAAGAAGACGCAAACCCAGACAACGTTAAGAATGAGCTAGCTCAGTACGACGTAATTCCTGAGGAGTGGGGTGGTGAGAACATGTTCGTTCACATCTCTGCGAAACAGGGTACTAACATTGACGGTCTTCTAGAAGCAATCCTTCTTCAGTCTGAAGTTCTTGAACTTAAAGCTGTGAAAGAAGGTATGGCGTCTGGTGTAGTTGTTGAATCTCGACTAGACAAAGGTCGTGGTCCAGTTGCTACAGTACTTGTTCAGTCAGGCACACTAAACAAAGGCGATATCGTTCTTTGTGGTCAAGAGTACGGCCGTGTTCGTGCGATGCGTGATGAGCTTGGTAAAGAAATCACAGAAGCGGGTCCTTCTATCCCTGTAGAGATCTTAGGTCTTTCAGGCGTGCCTTCTTCAGGTGACGAAGCGACTGTAGTACGTGATGAGCGTAAAGCGCGTGAAGTTGCTAACTACCGTGCTGGTAAGTTCCGTGAAGTGAAACTTGCACGTCAGCAGAAATCTAAACTAGAGAACATGTTCTCGAACATGACGGCTGGTGAAGTTGCTGAACTGAACGTAGTACTGAAGGCTGACGTTCAAGGTTCTGTTGAAGCGATTGCAGACTCACTACTGAAACTATCGACTGACGAAGTGAAAGTAAACATCGTGGGTTCTGGTGTTGGTGGTATTACAGAAACTGACGCAGTTCTAGCTGAAGCTTCAAACGCTATCATCCTTGGCTTTAACGTTCGTGCTGACGCTTCTGCGCGTCGTGCGGTTGAAGCGGCAAGTGTTGACCTACGTTACTACTCAATCATTTACCAATTAATTGATGAAGTGAAACAAGCAATGGGCGGTATGCTTGCTCCGGAATTCAAGCAAGAGATCATTGGTCTTGCTGAAGTACGTGACGTGTTTAAGTCACCGAAACTGGGTGCAATCGCTGGTTGTATGGTTACTGAAGGTCTAATTAAGCGTAGCAACCCTATCCGTGTACTACGTGATAACGTTGTTATCTACGAAGGTGAGCTAGAATCACTACGTCGCTTTAAAGATGACGTTCAAGAAGTTAAGAATGGCTACGAGTGTGGTATCGGCGTTAAGAACTACAATGATGTTCGCGTTGGTGACCAGATCGAAGTATTCGAAATCGTAGAGATTAAACGTACTCTTGATTAATTGACTAAAATTACGAGCAAGATCTTCTTAAGATAAGCTGTAATTGGTTGTTGAATACGCCATGGGGGGCTGGTTACGACCATCCCCCCATTCTTTCTAATAAGAGAAAAGATATGTCAAAAGAATTTAGCCGCACGCAGCGAGTGTCACAACAGCTGCAAAAAGAGCTCGCTCTGATCCTTCAGCGCGAAGTTCGTGATTCACGCCTAGGCATGGTGACGATTTCTGATGTAGAAGTGTCACGTGATCTAGCGTATGCAAAAGTATTTGTTACCTTCCTTTGTGTTGGTGAGCAAACACCAGAGTCATGCCTTGAAGCATTACGTGAGCATGAAGTTCATATCCGCATGATGCTAGGCAAGCGTATCCGTCTGCGTTTAACGCCAGAAGTTCGTTTCTACTATGACAACACCTTGGTTGAAGGTATGCGTATGTCGAACCTTGTTTCTGAAGTCGTTAGCGAAGATAAGCGTAAGCAAAGAGACTCAGGTCGTGAAGAAGAACAGACTGGGGAAGACAGCTAATGGCTCGTCGTCGTAAAGGTCGTCCAATTAACGGTGTGATTCTGTTGGATAAACCAACGGGAATTTCATCGAACGATGCACTGCAGAAAGTAAAGCGAATCTATTTTGCTGAGAAAGCAGGTCATACGGGTGCACTGGATCCCCTAGCGACAGGTATGCTGCCGATCTGCCTCGGTGAAGCAACCAAGTTCTCGCAGTTTTTGCTTGATTCCGACAAGCGCTACCGTGTGATTGCTAAGCTTGGTGAGAGAACCGATACCTCTGATTCTGATGGTGAAGTGGTAGAGACGCGTCCTATCAATGTTGATATGGATAAGCTGCTCGCTTGTATCGATAAGTTTCGCGGTGAATCTGATCAAGTGCCTTCAATGTTCTCTGCGCTCAAGTACCAAGGTAAGCCTTTGTACGAGTATGCGCGTCAAGGTATTGAAGTACCGAGAGAATCACGCAAGATCACGGTTTATGAAATCATCTTGCATCGCTTTGAAGGCGATGAAGTGGAAATGGAAGTACACTGTTCGAAAGGTACTTACATTCGCACAATCGTTGATGACCTAGGTGAAATGCTTGGTTGTGGTGCTCATGTCACTATGCTGCGTCGTACCGCGGTTGCAAATTACCCTTACGAGAAGATGGTGACGTTAGAGCAACTGAATGAGTTGCTTGAGCAAGCTCAACGTGAGGAGATTGCACCGAAAGATCTACTTGATCCACTGCTATTACCAATGGATACCGCAGTAGAAGATCTGCCGGAAGTTAACCTTAACGCAGAGCTTACCGATCTTGTTCAGCACGGTATGCCAGTCCAAGTGTTTGGTGCGCCAGAAGGTACCCCACTTCGCATGACATCTGGAGAAGAGAAACTCTTCATCGGTGTGGCTGAAGTCAACGCAGATGGCAAAGTCGCTCCGAAGCGACTGGTTGTCTTCCGAGATGAGACTCAGCAGTAATACCATCTAGAGAAAAGCCGAAGCACTTGCTTCGGCTTTATATTACACCACATTCTAAATGCTATTGGATGAGCCCTTTTTCACTCAGAAGGGTACGAAGTTGATCCGCGCGTTTACGGTTAACGCCAAAGTCGGAGTAACCCATTCTAGACTCAGAACGTACCAACAGCTGTTCACCTTCAATGCGTAATTCGAGGTCATCAACAAATCGCATGATCTTTGAGGTGCATTCAATACGAAGATAATCCTGCTCCTTCACGGCTGTTTTAGCTCCGGGTAATTGCAGCGCGGCAGCTTCGATGGCATCAATACTGGTGCTGCTCGCCAAAGTAAAGGGTGCAAGCTGATGCTTCTCTCGTGCATCTTGAGTCGAGACACAGTTAGGTTTGTCACCACAAGGGAGCGAAGTGCGATCTGTCATGGTTGTGACTCCTTGGCTACATGCCGTTAAGGTGAGTAGGGTCAGAGAAAGGAGAGCCCCTTTTTTCATCTTGGATTCCTTAGTATTGGAACTGGTCAGATAATTATATGTTTTAAATAAAAAAAGGATCCAAAAATAGGATCCTTTTTCGTGGTTATGAGAGGTTAAACTTCTAGGAAGTCGAGAATACCTTCAGCCGCTTTACGTCCTTCATCGATGGCTGTTACAACCAAGTCAGATCCACGAACCGCGTCACCACCAGCAAAGATTTTCTTATTGCTGGTTTGGAACATAAACTCCTGATCCGACGGCGCTTTAATACGCCCCCACTCATCGAGCTCGACGCCAAAAGGTGTTAGCCATGACATTTGATGAGGCTGGAAGCCAAACGCCATGATGACAGCGTCAGCAGCAAGCACGTGTTCACTGCCTTTTACGGGTTGAGGACGACGTCGTCCAGCATCATCGGGTTCACCCAGCGCAGTTTTAACGACTTTAACACCAGAGACTTTACCACTGGCATCAACTTCGACACCGAGAGGCTGTAAGTTAAACATGAAGTCGACGCCTTCCTCTTTAGCGTTTTTCACTTCTCGACGTGAGCCAGGCATGTTTTCTTCATCACGACGATACGCACAGATAACGTTGGAGGCGCCTTGACGAATCGAAGTTCGAACACAGTCCATCGCAGTATCACCACCACCTAGGACAACGACCTTTTTTCCTGCCATATCGATAAATGCTTCTTCACTCGGTAACTCCATTACTTTATAAGTATTGGAGATAAGGAAAGGCAAGGCATCGTAGACGCCTTGAGCATCTTCATTCTCAAGTCCGGCACGCATATTCTTGTAGGTTCCTACACCTAGGAAGACGGCATCATATTCATCGACAAGCTGCTGCATCTCAATGTCTTTACCGACTTCTACACCCAAACGGAACTCAACGCCCATTTCAGTGAATACTCGACGACGGTTTTCCATCACGCCTTTTTCAAGTTTAAACGATGGAATACCAAACGTAAGTAGGCCGCCAATTTCAGGGTAGCGGTCGAAGACAACCGGCTTCACACCGTTTCGGACCAAGATATCCGCAGCGGCAAGGCCAGCAGGACCTGCACCGATAATCGCGACTTTTTTATCTGTCCAAACCACTTTAGACATGTCCGGTTTCCAGCCCATTTCAAAGGCTTTGTCGGTGATGTACTTTTCGATATTACCGATAGTGACCGCACCAAAGTCTTCGTTTAGGGTACAAGAACCTTCACAAAGACGATCTTGCGGACAGACGCGTCCACAAACTTCTGGAAGACTGTTGGTCTGGTGAGAGAGTTCTACCGCTTCCAGAATTCGCCCCTCATTCGCTAACTTTAGCCACTGAGGAATGTAGTTGTGAACCGGACACTTCCATTCACAGTAAGGGTTACCACAGTCTAAACAGCGATCTGCCTGAGCGGTAGCTTGCTGATTAGTAAAGGGTTCATAGATTTCAACGAACTCGATCTTACGAATTTTAATTGGTTTTTTCGCAGGATCGACGCGCTGAACATCGATAAATTGGTATACGTTCTGACTCATGATTCAAACATCCTCCATGATTACTGCGCTTGAACGCGAAGTTCTGCGGCACTGCGACTTTGATGACCAAGCAGAGTACTTAAATCTGCTGCCTGCGGTTTAACCAAGTAGAACTTCGGAATCCATTCATCAAAGTTCGCTAGGATGTTTTCTGCGTGGACTGAGCCTGTTTCTTCTAGGTGCTCAGCGATCAAACCGCGCAGGTGTTCTTGGTGGATATAAAGATCCGATAGCGCAATCGCTTCGACAGATTCTTGGTTTACTCGTCCTTGGAACTCTTCGTTCTCATCAAGCACGTAAGCGAAACCGCCTGTCATACCCGCACCAAAGTTAACTCCGGTCGCACCAAGGATAGCGACAATACCACCCGTCATGTATTCACAAGCGTTGTCACCTGCACCTTCAATCACGGCAATCGTACCTGAGTTACGGACACCAAATCGCTCTCCTGCCGTACCTGCTGCGAAAAGTTTTCCGCCAGTCGCGCCATACAAACAGGTATTACCAATAATCGTTGCTTCATTACACTGGAAGGCAGTGCCTTGGTGAGGCTTGATGCTAATTTTGCCTCCAGCCATACCTTTACCCACGTAGTCGTTCGCATCGCCTGTCAGGTAAAGTTCAACACCGCCAGCATTCCAGACACCAAATGACTGACCAGCAGTACCATCTAGGTGAAGCCTAATCGGGCTTGCTGCCATACCTTGATTGCCATAGCGTTTCGCGATTTCACCAGATAAACGAGCGCCAATAGAACGGTCAGTGTTAATTACTTTGTAGAACAAGTCTTTAGACTGACATGCCTCAATAGATTCAAGCGCATCCGAGACAATCTTTTGGTTCAATTCAGCTTTATCAAATGGAGCATTTGATTCCGTCCAGTAAAGAGGGTGGCCTTGTGGCGATATTGGTGATTCAAGAATACCCGAAAGATCTAGCTTGCTCTGTTTCGCTGTTAGCCCCTCAACGGCTTCTAAGAGATCGGTGCGACCGATTAAGTCAGTCAGTTTCTCAACCCCAAGTTGTGAAAGTAACTCACGCACTTCATCAGCGAGGCCGATAAAGTAGTTCATCACCATTTCCGGCAGGCCTTTGAAGTACTGTTTGCGTAAGGTGTCATCTTGAGTCGCAACGCCAGTCGCGCAGTTATTTAAGTGGCAGATACGTAAGAACTTACAACCCATAGCAACCATAGGCGCCGTACCGAAACCGAAGCTTTCTGCACCAAGAATCGCAGCTTTAACGACATCAAGTCCAGTTTTCAAGCCACCATCGACTTGAAGACGAATCTTATGGCGTAGACCATTGGCGACTAACGCTTGCTGAGTTTCTGCAAGACCCAGTTCCCAAGGGCTGCCAGCATATTTGACCGACGTTAATGGGCTAGCCGCAGTACCACCGTCATAACCTGAGATGGTAATTAAATCGGCGTATGCCTTGGCAACACCCGTCGCAATAGTGCCAACGCCCGGCTCAGAAACCAGTTTGACCGAAATCAGTGCTTCTGGGTTGACCTGTTTTAGGTCGAAAATCAGCTGAGCGAGATCCTCGATAGAGTAAATATCGTGGTGTGGTGGCGGAGAAATCAGTGTTACCCCTTGTACTGAGTAACGTAGTTTCGCGATCTCAGCGGTGACTTTATGTCCCGGTAACTGTCCACCTTCACCCGGTTTTGCTCCTTGCGCTACTTTGATTTGCAGTACATCTGCGTTGGTCAGATAGTGTGGTGTCACACCAAAACGACCAGAAGCAATCTGTTTAATGCGTGAGTTGCGCTCTGTACCAAAACGTCTTGGATCTTCACCACCTTCGCCTGAGTTTGAGTAACCGCCTAAACGGTTCATCGCGGTTGCTAGGGCTTCATGAGCTTCTGGGCTCAATGCACCGATTGACATCGCCGCCGAGTCAAAACGTTTGAAGAGTTCTGTACTCGGTTCAATTTTTTCTAATGGCAGCGGCGTTGACGATGTCTTCAGGTGCATTAAGTCGCGCAGCATAGCAACGGGACGTTCGTTTACCTGCTTAGCAAAGCTTCGGTAATCAGAAGTGTCACCAGATTTTACCGCTTGTTGTAGCGTACCTACGACATCTGGGTTGTAGGCGTGGTATTCGCCGCCGTGAACGTATTTCAACAATCCACCATGTTCAATTGGCTTACGTTTCGTCCATGCTTTGCGAGACAGATTGTAAAGATCTTGCTCGAAGTCTTCGAAGTTCGCCCCTTGAATTCGGGTTGTGACTCCCTTGAAGCAGAGATCGACGACATCTTGGCTTAGACCTACTGCTTCAAATAGTTGAGAGCAACGATATGAGGCAACGGTTGATATGCCCATTTTCGACATGATCTTGTATAGACCTTTGTTGATGCCACTCTGGTAGTTTTGCATCACCTGTCGATAGCTCTTGGCGATAGCACCATCATCAATGACTTTCGCTAAGGTTTCATAAGCCAGATATGGATAAACCGCTGTTGCACCGAAACCAAGCAGTACTGCAAATTGGTGAGGGTCTCGCACAGTGCCTGTTTCGGCGATGATGTTGGCGTCACAGCGAAGGTTTGCATCGATCAATCGGCTTTGTACTGCCCCTACAGCCATGGCTGCTGGGATCGGTAATCGGCCTTTTTGTAGTACTTTGTCTGAGAGAACCACGAGAACGGTTCCTTCGCGAACCGCTTGCTCTGCCTGATCACAAAGATCAAGAATCGCTTGCTCAAGGTCTTTGTCGTCGGGATTGTAGTTGATGTCTAGTACCGTACTACGGTAGTGCTCATCACTTAACTCAAGTAGTTGCTGCATGTCTGAGTAAAGCAGAACCGGTGAATCAAAGGTTACACGATGAGCGTGACCGTCGGTCTCGCAGAATACGTTCATCTCTTGGCCGACACTGGTCGCCAATGACATGACGTGTTTTTCACGAAGTGGATCGATCGGTGGATTGGTTACCTGAGCGAATTTCTGACGGAAATAATCAGTAATCAATCTCTCTTTAGACGACAACACTGCCATTGGCGTATCGTCACCCATTGAGCCGACTGCTTCTTGTCCCATATCGCCAAGAACACGCAATACCTGATCAACCTCTTCGTTGCTCATCGCAAACTGCTTTTGATAGGTCTTTAGTTCATCTTCATCGAAGCTACGTTCGCCCACTTGGTCTTCTGGCAACTTAGAGAATGGTGTCAGTTTATGGACATTATTTTCCATCCATTCACGGTATGGGTGGCGATCTTTGAGGTCATTATCGATCTCACTTGATTGCCAAAGCTTTCCACGGCGAGTATCAATAACTAAAAGCTCGCCTGGACCCACTCGTCCTTTTTCTGCGACTTCATCGGGAGCGTAGTCCCAGATACCAACCTCAGACGCTAACGTAATTAACTTATCTTTTGTTATGACATAACGAGCAGGACGTAAGCCATTACGGTCAAGGTTACATGCGGCGTAACGACCATCTGATAAGACGATACCAGCAGGGCCATCCCACGGTTCCATGTGTTTGGAGTTGAAATCATAGAAGGCACGTAAGTCAGGATCCATATCAGGGTGGTTTTGCCACGCTGGCGGAACGAGCATTCGCATCGCACGGAAGATATCCATACCCCCAGCTAAAAACAGATCGAGCATGTTGTCTAAGCTTGATGAGTCTGAACCTGTCTCGTTAACGAAGGGTGCAGCTGTTTGCAGGTCAGGTAGCAGTGGTGACGCGAATTTGTACGCTCGTGCTCGAGCCCATTGTCGGTTGCCTTGAATCGTATTGATTTCACCATTGTGAGCCAGATATCTGAATGGCTGAGCGAGTGGCCAACGAGGCTGAGTATTCGTCGAGAAACGCTGGTGGAACAAACAGATAGCAGATTCCATACGCAGGTCTGCCAAGTCGAGATAAAACCTTGGTAGGTCGGCTGGCATGCATAGACCTTTGTACACTATGACTTGTGTCGACAGGCTACAGACGTAGAACTCACTATCATCAACAATGCGTTTTTCAATACGGCGGCGGGCGATATATAGGCGACGTTCAATATCGCGTTCACGCCAGCCAGCAGGCGCTGAAATAAAAACTTGCTGAATGTTTGGTAAAGAATCTGCGGCAATTGGTCCGAGTACTGTTGGGTTGGTTGGCACGTCACGCCAGCCAGATACAGTCAGAGTTTCTTGGGCAAGTTCTTGATTGATAATGTCTTTTGCTTGCTGTGCTTTGGCTGGGTCTTGGTTAAAGAAAATCATGCCAACGGCATATTGTTTACCAAGCTTAAAGCCATTTTCTTCGGCAATAAGACGTAGATATGAATCGGGCTTTTGCAGTAATAGACCACATCCGTCACCCGTTTTTCCATCAGCCGCGATGCCGCCACGGTGGGTCATGCGATCAAGTGCTGAAATTGCGGTACGTACCAGTTTATGGCTTGGCTCACCTTCCATATGTGCAATTAAGCCAAATCCACAGTTGTCTTTCTCGAGACTAGGATCGTATAGAGCCATTGCAATTCTCCCTTTGCTTTTCTGTCATCCCGACAGAACTACCAACATTTAAAGGGTTGGTATTTATGACTAACTATTCATTTTAATTGTTATATATCGTATAGATATGCAGTAAATGTTCTTAAAACATTTAACAAAATTTGACGAATTCATTTTCATCGACTTCACAACGTATAGGTTATTATGAAAAAGGTCAAGTTCTTGGTGGAAAATCACGCTAATATACAATTTACCACGGAATACGCTGTAATTATCTATAGAATTCAGTTGGTTAGAATTTTGATTGTTACAAGTTTGCAACATTTGAATGTCAGGGAAATAAAAAAGACCAGCACAATGTACTGGTCAAATGGAAAAGTTTGGAAGGAATGATTGGTTATTCTAAACCACCTAGAATCTAATAAAATTCTTCATCTAGGTGGCTCGCTTTATGCGGAAAGCATTAGTGAGTCGGCTTTCGCTTCAAGATTTGAGTTACCCATTAGATAACTATCAATAGCGATTGCACACTCACGACCTTCATTGATACAGCGAACAACCAGAGATTGGCCTGTACGCATATCACCGGCAGCAAACACACCTTTTTGGTTCGTTGCAAAACCGTCGGTCGCCACGTTACCACGTTCATCTAGCTTAACATCTAGCTGCGCCAAAACACCGTTTGGCTCTGGATGTAAGAAGCCCATAGCCAAGAATGCCATGTCGCATGGGATGATACGCTCTGAGTTAGCAATTTCTTTAAACTCTGGGCGTTGACCCGGTTGTGCATCTTGCCACACGATGTCAGCAATACGCAGACCCGTCACTTCACCTTTATCGTTGCCAATAAATTCCTTGGTCAAAATGTTCCAATGACGTTGACAGCCCTCTTCGTGCGAAGTGGTTGTTTTCATGATCATTGGGTATTGTGGCCAAGGCATATTTGCAGGGCGCTTTTCTGGTGGGATCGGCATGATCTCTACCTGAGTTACGCTCGCGGCTTTGTGACGGTTTGAGGTACCCACGCAGTCAGAACCGGTATCACCACCACCGATGACGACAACATGCTTGTCTTTAGCGTGAATCTCTTCACCTTTCAGATCCATGTCGTTAGCACGGCGGTTATTCTGAGCTAGGAACTCCATCGCGAAGTGAACGCCTTTTAGTTCACGGCCTGGTACTGGCAAATCACGAGGAACCGTTGAACCGCCAGTAAGCAGAACAACATCAAACTCCTGACGTAGTTGCTGAGCGTTAACGTCAACACCGATATGTTGATTGACCTTGAACTCAACGCCTGCGTCGGCCATCAGGTTGATCTTGCGATCAATCACATCCATACCCAGTTTGAAGTCTGGGATACCAAAACGCAGTAGTCCACCAACTTTCTCATCACGCTCAAATACAGTAACAGAGTGACCTGCGCTGTTGAGCTGCTCGGCTGCGGCTAGACCTGCAGGGCCTGAACCGATGATGGCGATCGTTTTACCAGTGCGAGAACGAGGCGTTTTAGGTTTTGCGTACCCTTCACGGTACGCAGTTTCGACGATGGTTTTCTCAATGTTACAGATAGTGATTGGATCTTGGTTGATACCTAGTACACAAGCACTTTCACACGGGGCAGGACATACTCGACCTGTGAACTCTGGGAAGTTGTTGGTTGAACTTAGGATGTTCCATGCTTCTTCCCAGCTATCACGGTATACCGCATCGTTGAACTCAGGGATGATGTTACCAATCGGACAACCGTTGTGACAGAAAGGCACACCACAATCCATACAACGAGAAGCCTGAGTATTGATTTTGTCGCCAAACTCTTCGTTTAGAACGAATTCTTTGTTGTTTTCAATACGAACTGATGGGTCGAGCTTCTTTGGAAGCTCACGACCATGTTCTAAAAATCCAGTAGGCTTACCCATTATACTGCCTCCACTTGTTCCGTTTGTGCTTGTTCAGCGGCTGCCTTACGCTTTTGAAGTACCGCTTTGTAGTCGCGCGGCATAACCTTAACCATGGTTTCTAGGCTTGCTTCAAAGTTGTCGAGGAAAGACTTCGCTACTTCACTTCCTGTGAATTGAACCTGCTTAGTGAGCATCTCTTTTAGTAGTTCACGATCTTCAGCTTCGATTGGATCTAGATCGACAAGTTCAGGGTTCAGCTTAGTTTCAAAGTCACCAGACTTATCCCAAACGTAAGCGACACCGCCACTCATACCCGCTGCAAAGTTACGACCTGTTGAACCTAGGATGACAGCAACACCGCCAGTCATGTATTCACAACCGTGGTCACCGATACCTTCAACAACGACTTTTGCACCTGAGTTACGAACACAGAAACGTTCACCAGCCATACCACGAATGTATGACTCACCTGAAGTTGCACCGTAGAAACATACGTTACCTACTACAATGTTGTCTTCAGCGACGATGGTTGACTTCGAGTCTGGGTAAAGAACCAGCGTACCGCCTGATAGGCCTTTACCCCAGTAGTCGTTCGCATCGCCTTCAACCTCGAATTTCACGCCTTTTGCTAGGAATGCACCAAATGATTGGCCAGCAGAACCGGTGAACTTAACGTTCATTGGTTTTGGTAAACCTTGGTCTTTGTACACTTTCGAAATTTCATTCGATAGCATGGTACCAGCAGAACGGTCAGTGTTAATGATCGGGAACTCAGCGTTAACGGCTTCGCCTTTCTCAAGCGCAGGGATTGCAGCTTGAATCAGTTTGCGGTCAAGAACCTGTTCTAAATTGTGGTTCTGTTCAGTCTGATTAAAGACACCATCGTTTTCACGCGCATGCTCAATGTGCAGTACTGGAGATAGATCAAGGTTCTTGTATTTCCAGTGACCAATATCTTCGCGAACTTTCAATTTGTGAGATTGACCAACCATCTCATCGATGGTGCGGAAACCGAGCTCTGCCATGATTTCACGTAGGCCTTCTGCCATGTATTGGAAGAAGGTTACGACGTCTTCAACACGACCATCAAAACGTTCACGTAGGGTCTTGTTCTGAGTTGCGATACCAACAGGACAGGTGTTTTTATGACACTTACGCATCATGATACAACCTTCAACAACCAGTGCCGCTGTCGCGATACCCCATTCTTCAGCACCAAGCAGTGTTGCTACCGCTAGGTCACGAGGTGTTTTCATCTGACCATCTGACTGAACTACGATACGGTTACGTAGGCCGTTTTTCAGCAGTGTCTGGTGTGTTTCTGCTAGACCCAGTTCCCAAGGCAGACCTGTATGGCGAATCGAAGACATTGGTGATGCACCTGTACCACCGTCAAAACCAGCGATAAGAACCACATCCGCCTTCGCTTTCGCTACACCAGAGGCAATCGTACCTACACCGGCTTCTGATACCAGCTTGACGTTAACTCGGCCAGCACGGTTGGCGTTTTTCAAATCAAAGATTAGCTGAGCCAAATCCTCAATTGAGTAGATGTCGTGGTGAGGAGGTGGCGAGATTAGACCAACACCTGGTGTGGAGTGACGAGTCGCACCAATCCAGTCATCAACCTTATCACCTGGTAGCTGACCACCTTCACCCGGCTTAGCACCTTGAGCCATCTTGATTTGTAGCTCATCGGCGTTAGTTAGGTAGTAAGACGTCACACCGAAACGACCTGAAGCAACCTGTTTGATTGCTGAACGCTCCCAATCACCATTCTCTTTACGCTCGAAACGAGAAGGGTCTTCACCACCTTCACCTGAGTTCGATTTAGCACCAATGCGGTTCATCGCGACTGCGAGAGTAGAGTGTGCCTCGTAAGAGATCGAACCAAATGACATTGCACCGGTAGCAAAACGTTTAAGGATGTTTTCAATCGGCTCCACTTCTTCTAGCGGGATAGAACCTGCTGGATTCTTAACGAAATCGAGCTGGCTACGTAGCGTTGCTGCGTTATCGCCTTGATCATCAACCGCTTTCGCATATTGCTTAAACTGAACATAGTCTTTGTTACGAGTTGATTGTTGAAGCAGTGAAATAGTTTCAGGGTTAAACAGGTGTTTTTCACCACGCTGTTTCCACTGATAAACACCACCAACATCCAGTACTTGAACAGGGATTTCACGTGTTGGGAAGCCAATACGATGACGTACAAGCACTTCTTTGGCGATGTCATCAATAGTAAGACCTTGGATACGCGAAACCGTACCAGTGAAGTACTTGTCGACAACAGACTTGCTGATACCCAGAGCTTCAAATATTTGTGCACCGTGGTACGACTGCAAGGTTGAAATACCCATTTTCGAGAAGATCTTCAATAGACCGCCGTTGATCGATTTGCGGTAGTTCTCGAACAGTTCTCGAATGTTGGTTTCAGGATCCAGTTTTTTGATGCGTTGCAGTTCAACCATAGTCTCAATAACTAGGTATGGGTTGATTGCGTTTGCACCGTAGCCAATCAGAGTCGCAAAGTGGTGCGTCTCACGAGCATCACCAGTCTCGATAACTATGTCACACTTAGCACGGAGACCTTTACGGATCAGGTGATGGTGTACAGCGCCAACGGCGAGCATTGCTGGAATAGCTGCGTGGTTAGAGTTTACTGCGCGGTCTGTTAGCAAGATGATTGAGTAACCATCGATCACGGCATCTTCTGCATATTGACAGATACGCTTCAGTGCACGCTCTAGCTTGCCTTCATCTTCACTTGCTTGGAATACGATATCTAACGTCTTAGCCTGTAAGTGCTCGTTATCGATAGCACGAAGTTTTTCAAGCTCAGAGTTTGAAAGTACTGGCGATTCAAGCTCAACTTTTTGACAGTGCAGTGGTGACTCGGCAAGAAGGTTCTGATCCTTACCTAGGTAAGTATTCAGAGACATAACCATACGCTCACGAATCGGGTCGATAGGCGGGTTAGTTACCTGAGCAAATAACTGTTTAAAGTAGTTTGAGAGGTGTTGCGACTGGTGCGAAAGGATCGCAAGTGGCCAGTCGGCACCCATAGCCGAAAGTGGCTCTTTACCATCACGAGCCATAGGAACGATAATCTCGTTCACTTCTTCTGAGCTCACGCCAAATGCTTGCTGCTTGTGCAGAAGCTTTTCCGGTGACGGTTGGCTGAATTCGTTGCTCGCATCCGGCAGTTTCTTCAGGCTGAGCAGATTCTCTGCTACCCATTTCTCGTAAGGCTGTGCTGATGCAATGCCGTCTTTTACTTCTTCATCAGAAATAATACGCCCTTGCTCTAGGTCAGCAACGAAGATACGACCCGGTTGTAGGCGACCACGGAATTCGACGTTTTCTGGTGCAATATCCACAACACCAGACTCAGACGCCATGACTAAGAAATCATCTTTTGTCACTGTGTAGCGAGAAGGGCGAAGGCCGTTACGGTCAAGAGTTGCACCTACCTGAACACCGTCTGTGAAACAGACTGAAGCTGGGCCGTCCCATGGTTCCATGACGTTGGCATGGTATTGGTAAAACGCACGACGAGTTGGATCCATGTTTTTGTTTTCTTGCCACGCTTCTGGAATCATCATCATCAATGCGTGTGGCAGGCTACGACCCGAAAGAACCAGAAGTTCTAGCGCCATGTCGAAGTTAGATGAGTCGGAAGCACCTTCCTGACAGATAGGCAATAACATATCGATTTCAGCTTGAGTAAACAGGTCTGATTCGATGATCGCCTCGCGTGCTTTCATCCAGTTCAGGTTACCGCGAACGGTGTTGATTTCACCATTGTGAGCGATGTAACGGAAAGGTTGAGCTAAGCGCCATTTCGGGAAAGTGTTGGTTGAGAAACGAGAGTGAACCAGCGCAAGTGCTGTCACCATCGTTGGATTCTGTAGATCGAGGAAGTACTGTGGTACTTGCTCTGTTGTCAACTGACCTTTGTAGACAAGTGTTTTGTATGACATTGAGTTGATGTAGAAATCATCACCAATGTTAGAGACACTTTCTAGACAGACTCGAACTGTGTAGTTACGCAGTACGTACAACTTACGCTCTAGCTCTTCAGGCGTGATGCCAGGACCACCAGAGATGAATACGTGTTCGAATTGCGGTTCAGTGCTTAAAGGGTCAGCACCGATCATTGAGTTGTCTGTCGGCAAGACACGATAGCCGATAACATCGAGCTCTAGACGTTTAGCATTACGTTCTAGGATATCGCGACATTGCGCGCGTTTGTGTTCGTCTTTTGGGAAAAGCACCACACCAACGCCGTATTTCTCGAAAGAAGGCAGCTTGATACCAAGCTTAACGGCTTCTTCTAACAGAAATTCGTGTGGTTTTTGTAGCAAGATACCAGCGCCATCACCTGAGCAAGGATCACATCCTTGACCACCACGGTGCTCCATCCTTGCAAGCATATCAAGAGCTTGCGTAACTACTTCGTGCGATTTACGGTTTTTTAAGTGAGCAACAAAACCGATACCACAAGCGTCATGCTCCAATTCAGGAGTGTACAGACCTTGTGAAGTTTGCTCTCTATCTACCATGGATACATCCTTCCAGTTCAAATAGGCGCAATTGGGCTAGTCGAAACTAGTTCTACGTCCTGTCCTTTATTTTTATGATTCGAAGTCAGCCTAGCTGGCGACTTTGATTCCATTCCGTCTCTCGCTGAAAAATATGGCGAGAAAAACAATCCTTGGTGAAATCCAGTTTTTTTGTATCACAATCTAGTGATTTATATAGGTAGGAGTAGGAGTTCACCGATGTTTTGCCAAATTTTAATGTAATAAAAAACACAAAATGCAGCAAAATCTGTAAGTATCCTACAATTTACTCAGCACAAAATGCAATCAAAAGTCGTGCTTGTTGCCCAGATTTTTTGCGTTATAAATTGATATTATGTTTAACTTTTGCTTAACAATTGGCTTGAGGCACATTATTTCTGCATGTTTATTGACTTTGCATAACAACAACCCCGTTTGAAAACGTTACATTTATTCCCAAATTGCTTTCAATATTGTAATTAAATTACATAGATCTTAATGATATTTATTTCGTTTTAGGCAAGGGTAAAAATGCAACTTCACGAGCTGGTCAACACTATTGGACAAGACTTACAGAGAAGGTACGGGGAAAAAGTTCATAAACTGACACTGCATGGTGGGTTCAGCTGCCCAAATCGAGACGGCACGATTGGCCGTGGTGGATGCACATTTTGCAATGTCGCTTCGTTCGCTGATGAAGCCGCGCAAATAAAAACTATCCATGAGCAGTTAATCGATCGAGCTGGAGAGATTGCTCGAGCCAAGCGCTACCTTGCCTATTTTCAGGCTTATACAAGTACTTATGCCGAAGTACAGGTTCTTAAAAACATGTACGAGCAAGCATTGAAAGCGGCTGACATTGTGGGATTGTGCGTAGGGACTCGTCCTGACTGTGTTCCTGATGCCGTCCTAGAACTGTTGGCAAATTACGTCGAACAAGGGTACGAAATCTGGCTGGAGCTCGGTTTACAAACGGCAAACAATCAGACGCTAAAGCGCATCAACCGAGGCCATGATTTCGAATGTTATGCTGAGATTACTCGACGTGCACGCGCACTTGGCATCAAAGTTTGTACGCACCTGATTGTGGGCTTACCCAGAGAAACACGTGAAGACAATATCGCGACAATGAAGCAAGTATTGGCGGTTGGCACGGACGGCATTAAACTTCATGGTCTTCATATTGTTGAAGGCAGCACCATGGCGAAAGCATGGAAAGCGGGCAAGTTGTCAGCTCCAGAGCTCCAAGAATACGTGTCGATTGCCAGTGAGCTAATACGTATGACACCTCCCGAAGTGGTGTATCACCGTGTCTCTTCAGCAGCACGTAGACCTACGTTATTGGCACCTTTATGGTGTGAAAACCGTTGGTTAGCCATGACTCAAATCGGTCGTTCTCTACACCAGTTAGGGGCGCAAGGCTCTTTGATAAATCAACCATTTGAATACACAAGGCCGATATTAAAGGCTGATAATTAAGCAATAAGCTGATATCTTTTGTACCCTTATAAAGATTATTCATTGAGTCAGAGTTATAAATGGAGCAAGTATTAGTTTGGTTGTGGGACTCTACCCGCGGGCACGGTTTTGACTTTGTTGTCATCCTACTTGCTATTTTTGCAGCAATAGCTATTTATGCGAAAAATCAGGCGCACCTGATTGAACTACTTGAGACAACGCCCAACGCATTACTGTTAATTGACAGTAAAACTGGTGAATTAATGCTTGCTAACCCAGCCGCGACCCAAGTTTTAGGGGTGCGTAAAGTGGGTAAGAGCTTTATGTTACCAGATTTAGTGACACCTCAGTTTCTGCTTTCTATTCCCTCGTCGTTTACCGGTTCGCGTTTCTCTTCACATATGTTGAGCTGGCCTATTTCGCAAACCAGAGCGATTAAACTTGATGTCTCTGGGCATAAAACTCTGTTTCGCCGCCGTGCAACTTGGTTACTCTATTTCTCTCCGCATCATTTGACCGATCAAGAACTAAAGAAAGAGATCAATTCACTTTCAATGATCAAAAGTGCGTTCGACAACTTGTCTGAGTTGGTCTTTATCAAGAACAATGACGGCCAGATCATCTCAACTAACCGAGCGTTTCAGCGCTTTTGGCATAATCGCGAAGAAGAGGGAACTGCCGATATCCAAGGTGTGATTAAGGGGCGGGCAAGTCAAAGGCGTTGGACAGTGACTCCAGATGGCCGTAGCTGCCTGCTCGAAAGTTACCAGAATATCTTGCTGTCATCTGATGGAGAAAAGCTAGGCACACTGTGTATTAGCCACGATGTGACGGATTGGCACGATATGCAGAAAAACTTGCGCGACGAGATGGAGAAGCGCCGAGATACTGAAGTCGCGCTAGCACAACGCGACACGATCTTACAAAACATCCTCGAATCAAGCCCGGATTCTATCGGTATCTTTAATGAAAACATGGTCTATCAAGCATGTAATCAGCCGTTTGTGAAAGCGTTAGGAATTGCTGACGTTGATGATTTGATTGGTAAGCGTCTGCAGGATGTAATCCCTAATGATAGCTACGAACGACTATCAGAAACGGATAAAAAGGTGCTTTATGAAGGTAAGTCGTTGCGCTATATCGATCGCATGATCAGCAGTAACGGTGCATATATTTGGTACGACGTGGTGAAATCTCCATTCAGAGACCCTGCTTCTGGAACCAATGGCGTACTGATCATGGCTCGTGATGTTTCAGAGCGTTACTTAGCGGAACAAAAACTGGAAGAGGCCAATCAAGAGTTAGAGCGTCTGAGCTTTATTGATGGATTGACTCAGATTTCAAACCGTCGTCGCTTTGATGAACAACTTGAAACACTTTGGTATCTCCATATCCGCGAGCAGCAGCCACTTACGATTATCTTGTGTGATATTGATTACTTTAAAGGTTACAACGACTTTTATGGTCATCAACGCGGTGATGAAGCACTGATCAAAGTGGGGGAAGTCTTTAAGAAAGTGCTTACCCGCTCAAGTGATTGTGTGGCTCGTTATGGCGGAGAAGAGTTCGGCTTCATCTTGCCAAATACCACCACAGAAGGCGCACTGTTAGTGGCTCAGCGTATTCATGAAGGTGTGGCTGAACTTGCTCTAGAGCATCAGAAATCTGAGGTATCCAACCAGATCACGACCAGTATTGGTCTTGTTTCGATTGTGCCTAAACCGATGACCAGCAGCGAAACGATTATCGCTTTGGCTGACAGTGCTTTGTACCAAGCAAAAGCCAACGGTCGCAATCAGACCTGTGTGCATCACACATCAGAGAATTAGCACTTTTTGTTGTAAGGATTCCTTTAGCTGTCGGTAGTGAAAACAGGTAATATTTAACGACTGTTACCGTGCGGAGTTCTCGATGAAGCCGATTAAAAATCTTGCTCAGTATTATGTCGATTTGTTAGTCAAACTGGGCATCCTGCGTTTTTCTATTCTTCTTGCTTTGGCCTTGGTGGCACTTGCTGTTGTTGTCCAAGTCGGAATTACTCTTGTTTTAAGTGGGCACGTCGATGACATCGACATCGTACGCTCAGTTTTCTTTGGCTTATTAATTACTCCTTGGGCGGTGTATTTTCTATCGGTGGTTGTCGATCAATTGGAAGAATCGCGCCAACGTCTCTCCAAGCTTGTCTCGAAATTGAAAGATATGCGTTCACGAGATCAGGAACTCAACCACAAGCTTCAACAAAACATTGCCAAGCTTAATCAAGAAATTGAAGAGCGTATTAAAGCTGAAGAAGCGCGTGAAGAAGCGATGAAAGACCTTGAGAATGAGGTCTACCAGCGTGAGAAAACACAGGTCGAATTGGCGGAGAGAACCGCACTGCTACGTTCGTTTATTGATGCTTCTCCTGACCTTATTTACTACCGCAACGCAGAGGGCGTTTTCTCCGGCTGTAACCGAGCAATGGAAGAGCTGACGGGTAAGAAAGAGAGTCAACTGGTCGGTCTGACACCTTGGGATGTTTACAGCAAGGAAGTCGCTCAACAAATTGTTGATACAGACCAGAAAGTTTTCTCTGATAATCAAGCACTAACTTATGAGCAGTGGCTTGAGTATCCTGATGGACGTAAAAACTATTTCGAATTGCGTAAAGTTCCTTTCTACAGCAAAGAGGGCCGTCACTTAGGTCTGGTGGGCTTTGGTCGTGATATCACAGAGCGTAAGCGCCATGAAGAATCGCTAGAAAAAGCCAGCCGAGATAAAACAACATTTATATCGACGATCAGTCATGAGCTGCGCACCCCCCTTAACGGTATCGTTGGTTTGAGTCGAATGCTGCTTGATACTCAGCTTACCGAAGAGCAGCGTAACCATATGCAGACCATTAATGTCAGTGCAATTACCTTGGGTAACATCTTCAACGACATTATTGATATGGACAAGTTCGACCGCCGCAAACTCGAACTTTATCCATCGACACTTAATTTTGAAGAATTTGTCGCAGAGATGGAGAGCATCTCTGCATTGATGGCGTCGCAGAAAGGGCTGCGCTTTGATCTGGAACGTCTGAGCGAACTGCCTAGTGCGATTGAAGTCGATGCGACTCGTCTCCGTCAGGTACTTTGGAACCTCGTCAGCAATGCGATGAAGTTTACCAAAGAGGGAGGGGTGGTGATGACGGTCAGCTCTGAGATAGAAGACCAACACGCTCATATTACGATGGAGATAGAGGATAGCGGTATCGGTATCCCAGATGCTGAGCTCGAAAAAATCTTTGCCATGTACTATCAGGTCAAGTCTGGGAAAGACAACCTCCATGCAGTCGGAACAGGTATCGGTCTTGCTGTGTCAAAGCAGCTAATCAATATGATGAACGGCGATATTACCGTCTCGAGTGAAGAGGGATTTGGCAGTACTTTCACCGTCACTATCAGTGTGCCATTGGCAGAAGTTGAAGAGTCTTTATCATCAGTGGCTGCACCATCGCAAGAACTCAATATCTTTATGGTTGAGGATATTGAGCTCAATATTACGGTTGCTCGTTCACTGCTAGAGAGTATGGGACATGAAGTTTCAGTTGCCATGACAGGTATGGAAGCGATGGAAATGTTTGATCCTGAAATTTACGACTTGGTGTTCCTAGATATCCAGCTACCAGACATGACCGGGTTTGATGTTGCAGAATACTTTAGACGCACATACTCGGATCTGCCGCCATTGGTAGCCTTGACGGCCAATGTCCTCAAGAACAAACAAGAGTACCTTGATAAAGGGATGGATGATGCGATCAGTAAACCTCTTTCAGTGACTGCGGTGCAAGAGGTTCTGGCTAAGTTTACTCAAGGAGAGGTGGAGCAAACCAAGTATCAAACCGTCGAGCCCGAAGTGATCGCCGAAGGTGGGGAGATCTATTCTCGTATACTTGACCTAGATATGCTTGAGTCCTATGTCAGTATTGTTGGGCCAGAGCCTGTACTTAGCAGCATTGAGATGTTTGAAGAGATGATGCCAGAGTACTTGCAAGTGTTGGACTCAAACATGGTCGCCAAGCATCAGGAAGGTATAGTTTCAGAGGCTCACAAAATTAAAGGAGCCGCAGGCTCTATTGGATTAAAGCATATTCAGAGCGTGGCGCAGAAAGCGCAGTCGCCAGATTTTCCAACTTGGTGGGAAAACATCGACGATTGGGTTGAAGAAATAAAGAATGAGTATGACAATGATATTCATATCTTGAAAGAATGGTTACAACACCACTCGGAACGACAAAGGTGAATCAAATGAAAAAGTTAGCAGCACTCTCACTTGGTGTGGCGTTAATGGTGGGCTGTACTTCACAACCTGTAGGCTGGGAGCAAGGCAACCAGTTGGAATTCGCCGATACCACTGTAGTACTCAAAAGTAATCTTTGGATCAATAAGATGCCCACCATTGGCGAAGTGCAAGACAGTACTCTACATGGTGCGCTCTATTTAGAATCTGACAAACCGTTACCAGCGGAGCTAGATGTTGAAAGCGTGTCTATTCAGCAAGGTGATCAGAGCTGGATTATCGACGGGGATTTACTCGAACTTCGCACCCATAATCAGAACCAGTGGGAAGTGGTGTTTGTATGGCAAATTCCCCTCGATTTGGACCAACCAGTTGACGTGGCATTGCATATCAAACGCGAAGACAAAGTGGATTGGTTAGTCGAGAAAAACGTCAAGATAGATACCGTCTACTAACGCAGACAGATAGAAATAAAAAGGCTTGCTCCAAGGGAGCAAGCCTTTTTTATCGAATGATTAGTATGTTATTTGCTCGCCGTCTTGAGACCAGCATTAACATCGAGGATGTCTTGCTCACTCAGTGTACCAACGGCTTGACGTAGCTGAAGCACACTTAGAATGTAATCGTAACGAGCGTTAGATAGGCTCTTATTGGCATCATATAGACGACGAGTAGAATCTAGAACGTCAACAATGGTACGTGTACCAACATCAAACCCCGCTTCTGTTGCTTCAAGGGCTGATTGTGCCGAGACAACGGTCTGCTCGTAAGCACGTAGAGCACCAATTGATGCGCTGATGTTGTTGTTGAATGCGCGAACATCTTTCACAACACTACGGTAAGCAGCTTCAAGATCTTGGCTTGCTGCAACATAGCTGTATTCAGCCTGTTTAGTTTGCGAGCTAATGTTGCCACCTGTGTATAGTGGCACATTCAGATTGACGCCAATGTTGAAGTTATTGGTTGTGCCGTTTGAGCTGATGCTGTCTGAAATATCGCCGTAGTTGTATCCACCATCAAGTGTTAGCGATGGTAGGTGTCCTGAACTGGCTAGCGAAATGTTGTCTTTGGCTACGTCTTGCGCGATACGTGCAGATAGCAAGCTTAAGTTTTTCTCTTGGGCTTCGTTCACTAGTGCATCAATTGCCGTAGATGTCTTACTTGCTGAGAAACGCTTAGTATCAAGAACATCAAGATTCGAGTGCTCTTGACCGGTAATTTCACGCAGACCTTCGTAGCTGTTGACTAGGCTGTTTTGTGCCAATACTTCATCAGCGAGTACTGCGTCGTACTGTGCTTGAGCGTCATGTACGTCAGTGATTGCTGAAAGCCCAACCTCAAAACGTTGCTTCGTTTGCTCTAACTGACGGCCAACCGCTGCTTTCTCTGCCTGAACAAACTCTAGGTTGTCTTGTGCACGCAATACATCAAAGTACGCGGTCGAAACACGCAGAATCAAAGCTTGTTGTGCTGCGGCATAAGACGCATCTGCTTGGCGTGCTGATTTTTCAGACACATCCAGAGCAACCCAGCTAGAACGTTGGTAAAGTTCTTGCGAGAAGTTGATGCCAGCTGTTAGCGCATTCTTATCGTTGTCAATAGTACTACCCGCGTCCAAATCCGTGTCGCCACGTGTTAGGTTGTAACCAGCAGTCAAATTAATTTGTGGTAGAAGTGTTGCACGGCTAGAGGTCACGGCTTCAAAGGCAGCATCACGCTGGGCTGCGGCACTAAGTAGCGTTGGGTCATTCTCTTTTGCTTGATTGTAAATGTCTGCCAGAGTATCAGCGAAAGCGTGAGTACTTAGGCTGCCTAGTGCTGCACTGATAACTAGTGGAAGCAGTTTCTTCATAGGTTCAATTCCTGCCAAAAAACGAAAAATATTAGTCATCAAGAGTTTAACTCAATTGATGGCAATTCACTCGAAAACTTTGCAAAGTTTTACACTTAACTATCCAGCTGTGCAATAAATATAATTCATCAATTTAAATTAAACTGCAAAAATTGTATGAAAAGTTGAGCCACGTCCTTGGAAGTTACGCTTAGGTCTGAGTAAACTATAAGATTCACTCAGAGAGGTGCCAAATGCAACAGTCTGACCAGCAACATAAGCAGTTTACTCGCCAAGATGTGGAAATAATCTCAAAAGAAACACTGTTTCAGGGATTTTTTAAAATGATTAAGTACCGCTTCAAACATAAGTTGTTTGAAGGTGGGTGGAGTGAAACTATCGAACGCGAAATGTTCGAGCGTGGACACGCAGCGGCTATGCTACCTTACGATCCAATTAGAGACGAGGTGGTATTGATTGAACAGATCCGCGTTGGCGCTCTTGAACATGACAGCCCTTGGCAGCTGGAAATCGTCGCAGGCATGATAGATCGTGAAGAAGACGCTGAAAGTGTTGTTCGACGTGAAGCAGTAGAAGAAGCCGGTATTGAAGTAGGTCAGTTAGAGAAAGTAACCTCGTATTACCCTTCATCAGGCGGTTGTTCCGAAAAACTTGATGTGTATGTCGGTCAAGTTGATGCGAGTACAGCGAATGGGATTCATGGTTTAGACTATGAAGGTGAGGATATTCGAGTTCATGTGGTATCCCGCCAGCAAGCCTACCAATGGGTTATTGATGGGAAATTTGAAAATGGTGCCTCCATTATTGCATTGCAATGGTTGGAGCTTAACCAGCAACGTTTGAAGAGACAATGGCGCACGTAGCACTAAAGAAACCGTATCATGTTGATTTATCTGACCTGATGCGCACATATGAGACAAATTACGCAAAACTGAACGCTTTGCTGCCTTATCAGCCGAGTGTCGGTGATGTACGCTGCTATCAAGCTGCTTATATGACGTATCAGATTCAAGTGGTCGAAGTCACAAAGTACACAACTTTGGTCGACATTTGTCAAAGTGATGACGTTCCAGTATTTCCATTGCCAACAATGTCTGTCAGGCTCTACCACGATGCTCGCGTAGCAGAAGTTTGTAGCTGTGAACATCTTAAACGTGTGAATGCGCGATACGACTACCCGAATGATAAGATGCTGCAACAAGATGAAAAGGTACAACTCAATCGTTTTCTCGGTGATTGGCTGTCATTTTGTTTGAAACAGGGTATCAGTCGCACTCCATTGAATATTTAGGTTTTAGTTTTGAAAGTAACGTCAAGTTCCTTAGATAGCGGCAGTATAAAGCTACTCCAGATTACTGATACTCATTTATTTGAGCCAGCGGATGGTAGTCTGCTCAGTGTTAAAACTCTCGATAGTTTTAGTGCAGTTATTGCCGCTATTGTGCAGGAGAAGCGATCGTTCGATGCGATTCTCTCAACGGGTGATATCTCTCAGGATCACTCTGCTGGCTCCTATCAAAGATTCGAGCAAGGCATTGCACCACTTGAGAAAACATGTTTCTGGTTACCGGGCAATCATGACTTTAAACCGGCCATGGGTTCGGTCTTACCTTCACCTCAGATTCAACAGGTTGAACATGTCTTGCTCGGTGAAAAGTGGCAAATGATATTGCTTGATTCTCAGGTTGTCGGTGTACCTCATGGTCGCTTGAGCGATCAACAACTGACACTGCTTGATGAAAAGCTCACCGAATATCCAGAGCGTTATACGCTTGTTTTAATGCACCATCATCCCCTGTTGGTTGGTAGCCGTTGGTTAGATCAGCATGCACTGAAAGATGCTGAAGATTTTTGGCAAGTGGTAGACAAACACAGCAGCGTTAAAGCGGTGTTATGTGGGCATGTGCATCAAGATATGAACGTTGTGTATAAAGGTGCGAGAGTGATGGCCACGCCATCGACTTGTGTTCAGTTTAAACCTAATAGCGATGACTTTGCGTTGGATACGCTTTCCCCAGGCTGGCGTGAACTAGAGTTACATGCCGATGGCAGTGTGTCGACAGAAGTAAAACGCTTACCAGCTGGCAGTTTCCAGCCTGATTTCACTTCTGCTGGCTATTGAGGAAAGGAAATGAAACCGTCTTTACTACTTTATATTCACGGTTTTAATAGTTCACCATTGTCACTCAAAGCAAATCTAATGCGAGAGTACTGTGAACAGTATCGTCCAGATATTAAGGTAGTGATACCGCGTTTACCTTGTTTTCCTGAGCAAGCTGCACAGCATCTGTTGGATATTGTCAATCAATACAAAGATGATTATCAGATTGGCTTGGTCGGAAGTTCGCTTGGTGGTTATTTTTCGATGTGGCTCAATGCGCAGTTTGCCTTTAAAGCGGTAGTGGTTAACCCTGCGGTCAAGCCTTATGAGCTGCTTGCGGATTTTCTTGGTGAGCAAGAAAACCCGTACACTCAAGAGCGTTATGTTTTAGAGCATCACCATATTGTTGAACTCAAGCAACTCGACACTCCGGTTATTAACACGCCGTCGGACTTTTGGTTGCTACAGCAAACCGAGGATGAAGTTCTCGATTATCGTCAAGCAGTGCAACATTTTTGTGGAGCTAAGCAGACTGTCGAGCAAGGTGGTGATCACAGCTTCGTCAACTTCGAGCGTTATCCGGCTAAGATCATCGAATTCTTGGCGCTTTAATCTGCCTGCTTAGTGTTGATGAACCTAACGTCTTTCGCTCTCAATGACATATTCATTGAGGGAAGAGTCATAATTTTACTTGTTACTTACTTATCTCTCTTGACATAATTGGGTCTGTTCCAGACTATGTCTCACCAGTACTTGTGTGGATTTGAAGTGTTTGGATTTTCGTCGTTAACCTTGCGGATACCCGACAAGGTTGCCATTTAAGCCGACGCATTTAAATCGCCTGCCAAGTAAACCTTTTATTACCTAAAACGAAATTCCGTATTATGACTGAACAATATAATGCTGGGGCCATTGAGGTTCTTAATGGTTTGGAGCCAGTACGTCGCCGACCAGGGATGTATACGGATACAGCGCGCCCAAACCACTTGGGCCAAGAAGTCATCGACAACAGTGTCGATGAAGCGCTAGCCGGACACGCTTCAAAGGTTCAAGTAATTTTACATGCCGACCAATCACTTGAAGTGATCGATGATGGTCGTGGCATGCCTGTAGATATCCACCCTGAAGAGAAAGTTTCAGGGGTTGAACTGATACTATGTAAGCTGCACGCTGGTGGTAAGTTTTCGAATAAAAACTACCAATTTTCAGGTGGCTTACACGGTGTTGGTATCTCGGTAGTAAACGCGCTGTCTAAGCGTGTTGAAGTGACCGTTCGTCGTGATGGGCAAGTGTATGAAATTGCATTTGAACATGGCGAGAAAGTATCTGACCTAACCGTGACTGGTACTTGTGGTCGTCGCAACAAAGGTACCAGTGTTCACTTCTGGCCGGATACGAAGTATTTCGATTCAGCAAATTTTTCTGTTACACGTCTAGTCAATAACCTACGAGCAAAAGCGGTTCTTTGTCCTGGCTTAGAAATTACCTTTAGCGATAAGGTAAATGGCAAAGATTACAGTTGGTTATACGAAGATGGCCTTAAAGACTACCTAGCTGAAGGTGTCAAAGGGTACACGGTTCTACCAGAAGAACCTTATACCGGTGAGTTTTCTGCTGAAACCGAGGCTGCTAACTGGGCCGTGATCTGGCAACCAGAAGGTGGTGAACTGATCACCGAAAGTTACGTTAACTTGATTCCTACGGCACAAGGCGGTACTCACGTTAACGGTCTACGCCAAGGCTTGCTCGATGCAATGCGTGAATTTTGTGAGTTCCGTAATCTGCTGCCGCGTGGCGTGAAACTGACGGGGGATGACGTTTTCGATCGTTGTTCTTACGTATTGTCGGTGAAAATGCAAGATCCGCAGTTTGCTGGTCAAACTAAAGAAAGACTCTCTTCACGTCAGACAGCGGCATTCGTTTCTGGTGTCGTTAAAGACTCATTTAGCCTGTGGTTGAATGAAAAGCCTCAGTTAGCTGAGCAACTGGCGGAAGTCTGTATCGCCAACGCACATCGTCGTATGCGCGCGAGTAAAAAGGTTGTACGTAAGAAAGTCGCTTCAGGCCCTGCTTTGCCAGGTAAGTTGACGGACTGTTCCGTTCAGGACTTAAACCGCACTGAAATCTTCTTTGTCGAAGGTGACTCGGCAGGTGGTTCTGCTAAACAGGCGCGTGATCGTGAGTTTCAAGCGGTAATGCCGCTACGAGGTAAGATCCTGAATACTTGGGAAGTCTCGCCTGATCAGGTTTTAGCGTCTCAGGAGGTTCATGACATCTCTGTGGCATTAGGTATCGATCCTGATACCGAGAACTTAGACGGTCTTCGCTACGGTAAAATTTGTATCCTTGCCGATGCGGACTCGGATGGTCTTCATATCGCAACTTTGCTATGTGCATTGTTTACACGCCATTTCCGTTCGCTAGTTGAAGCGGGGCACATCTATGTCGCGATGCCTCCACTCTATCGTATCGACTGTGGTAAAGAGGTTTTCTATGCGCTTGATGATGATGAGAAAGAAGGCATTTTAGAGCGTTTGTCGAAGAAGAAAGCCAAGATCAACGTGCAGCGATTCAAAGGTCTGGGTGAAATGAACCCACTTCAGCTACGTGAAACGACCATGGATCCCAACACTCGTCGTTTGGTTCAGTTAACGATTGACGATAGCGAAGCAACGATGGAAATGATGGATATGCTGCTAGGTAAGAAGCGAGCGGATGACCGTCGCTCTTGGTTGCAAAGCAACGGCGATATGGCAGAGGTTTAACGAATGTCGACAGAAATTACATATGATGGCGTTGAACAGTTGCCAATGCGCAAGTTCACTGAAGACGCTTATCTAAATTACTCAATGTACGTAATCATGGATCGTGCTTTGCCATACATTGGTGATGGTTTAAAGCCGGTTCAGAGACGTATCATTTACGCAATGTCAGAGCTGGGTCTCTCAGCCTCTGCTAAGTACAAAAAGTCAGCCCGTACCGTTGGTGACGTGTTAGGTAAATATCACCCACATGGTGATTTAGCATGTTATGAAGCTATGGTTCTTATGGCTCAGCCATTCTCTTACCGCTACCCATTAGTGGATGGTCAAGGTAACTGGGGTGCGCCAGATGATCCTAAATCGTTCGCTGCGATGCGTTATACCGAAGCTAAACTATCTAAGTTTGCTGAGGTACTGCTAGGAGAACTAGGGCAGGGTACGGTTGAATGGCAGCCTAACTTTGACGGCACAATGAAAGAGCCGCAAATGTTACCAGCGCGTTTGCCTCACATTCTACTCAATGGCGTGACAGGTATTGCGGTTGGTATGGCAACGGATATTCCACCTCACAACGTACGTGAAGTGGCGGATGCAACGATCCATTTGATCGACAATCCAAAGTCAGAACTTGCCGATATCATGAACTTTGTTAAAGGTCCTGACTATCCGACTGAAGCAGAGATCATTTCTCCAAAGGCAGATCTAGATAAGATTTATCGTACTGGACGAGGCAGCATTAAGATGCGTGCGGTCTGGCACAAAGAGGGCAATGAGATTGTCATTACCTCTCTTCCTCACCAAGTGTCAGGTGCCAAGCTTCTAGAGCAAATCGCTGGCCAGATGCGTGCGAAAAAACTGCCGATGGTTGATGATCTTCGCGATGAATCTGATCATGAAAACCCGACACGAATTGTTATTGTACCGCGTTCCAACCGAGTGGATAGCGAACAGTTGATGAATCACTTGTTTGCATCGACGGATCTAGAAAAGAACTTCCGTGTTAACCTAAACATGATTGGTCTTGATAACCGTCCTCAGGTTAAAGGATTAGTTCAGATTCTCTCTGAGTGGATCGAGTTCCGCCGTACAACTGTTCGTCGCCGTCTACAGTATCGATTAGATAAAGTTCTTGCTCGACTACACATCTTAGAAGGTTTGTTGATTGCCTATCTAAACCTTGATGAAGTGATTGAGATTATCCGTACTGAAGATGATCCAAAAGCCGTGCTGATGGCACGTTTTGGCATCACTGATATTCAAGCCGATGCGATTCTAGATACCAAACTTCGTCACCTAGCCAAGCTAGAAGAAATGAAGATCCGTGGTGAACAAGAAGAGCTCGAAAAAGAGCGTGACAAGCTAGAGTTACTGCTAGGTTCTGAGCGTCGTCTTAACACGCTACTTAAGAAAGAGATTCAAGCTGACGCTGAAAAATACGGCGATGACCGTCGTTCACCTATGGTTGAACGCGCTGAAGCGAAAGCGTTGACTGAAAGAGATCTTGTGCCTAGTGAACTAATCACGGTTGTTCTTTCTGAAAAAGGCTGGATTCGTCACGCGAAAGGTCACGATGTTGATGCGGGCACACTGAACTACAAGTCTGGTGATAATTACCTTGCCCATGCGCGCGGTAAGAGTAACCAGCAAGCGGTATTCTTAGGCAGTGATGGACGTAGCTACTCACTAGAGTCACACTCGCTACCATCTGCACGAACTCAAGGTGAGCCAATTACAGGACGCTTGAACGTCAACGCAGGGACGAGTATTCGTCACGTTGTGATGGGTGAAGAAGATCAACTGTGGTTAGTTGGTTCGGATGCCGGATATGGCTTTGTGTGTAAAGGCAGTGACCTATTGTCGAAGAACCGCAGTGGTAAAGCATTAGTGAGCTTACCTCAAAACTCAGAGGTACTATTACCAAAAGCGATTGGAGATCTGGATAGTGATGAGATCTTAGCCATCACGAACCAAGGGCGCATGCTGCTGTTCCCGATCAAAGATCTTCCTCAGCTTGGCAAAGGTAAAGGTAACAAGATCATCAACATACCGGCGGCAAAAGCCAAAGATCGTGAAGAGTTTGTTTCTCACTTGATTGCTCTACCACAACAGAGCACCGTTACGCTTTATGCAGGTAAACGCAAGCTCGGTCTTCGCCCATCGGATCTTGAAAACTTCCGTGGTGAAAGAGGACGACGTGGTGGTTTACTACCTCGTGGGTTACAAAGAGTGACGCGGATTGAAATTGAAACCGCTGGCTCTAGCGACATAGAGCCTGATGTTCAAGAGTGATAAAAAACCCATGCATTGCATGGGTTTTTTGTTATCCAATTAGAATGACCATCAAGGTTATTCGCGGGTATCTTCTTTTATCGTCACTTTAAGTGTCTTCTCTTGCCCTTTATGCAGGATCAGCACATCAACGACAGTACCAGGACGAAGTTCGGTGACTATGTCCATGACGCTCTGGCGGCCATTAATTTTTTGTCCGTCAATCTTGAGAATGATGTCTTGTTCTTCAAAACCAGCTTCCGCTGCTGGGCCGTTAGGATCAACCCCAAGAACCACAATGCCACCGAGATGTTCGCTACCTAGCAGGCGAGAGGTCACCGAGTTAATATCTTGCCCATCAATGCCGATATAGCCGCGAATAACGCGACCGTCAGCAATAATTTTCTGCATTATTTTATTGGCGAGTGAAAAAGGAATCGCAAAAGAGATACCGTAGGTTTCCAACTCCGTTGCCTGCTGGAATGAAGCAGTATTGATACCGACCAATTCACCTTGAGTATTGACCAAGGCCCCCCCAGAGTTACCCTCGTTGATCGCGGCATCTGTTTGAATAAAGGCTTGATGTCCGTCGGCACTAATTGAAGAACGACCTGTCGCTGAAATAATGCCGAATGTGGTTGTTTGGCCGAGGTTATATGGATTTCCAATAGCTAAAACAACATCACCGACTTTTGGCGAGTAGTCTGGATTTAAAGGAATGACGGGTAGGTTTTCGCCTTCGACACGAAGTACGGCAATGTCTGTACGTCTGTCTTTACCAACCAGCTGTGCCGCGGCTATCCGACCGTCTTGTAAAGCCACAATGATTTGGTCTGCTTGAGCAACAACATGATAGTTAGTAATGATGTAGCCTTTTTCACTAACAATGACTCCCGATCCAAGTCCTTGTGTGAGTAATTTCGAACGGTCTTCTTCGGTGTACTTACGGCTATAGATATTGACCACGGCAGGAGCCGCTTTACGGACGGCTTGATTGAATGAAATCTGTACCTGAGTGCTATCAATATTGCTGGTTTGTACCGTCGCAGGGACAAGGTTGGAACGCAAGGATGGAACCGCGAGCAATAGCAGGACAGCGGTAGCGAGTCCCAAACCTACAGAACGCAATACGAATTGCAGCATGCTTTCCTCATCAATAGTCATAAAGTGTTTTAGTCGGTGAAGAATAGCATTAGATGAGAAAATAACAAAAGGACAGCGGGTTGAGCTGCTGTCCTTTCAAAGCGATATCGCGTTTTGAGTGAAATGTTATTTAACGAATAACAAGGTAAATGCTTCGTTCACCACGCTGAATGTTGAGTGCAAGAACACCTGACTGTTTCTCAACTATTTTTCTAAACTCGGCTAAGTTCTTCACTCTTTGACGGTTTACACCGATGATAATGTCATCCTTTTGCAGCTGATAAGCTTCCGCGTTGGAGCCTTTTTCGACGGTTGACACCTTAACACCCTGCACTTTATCACTGGCCGTTGTGTTGGTGAGCTCTGCCCCTGCCAAACCTTCATGAAGTTTGTCGGCTGTGGTTTTAACATTGGTTTGCGCACCAAGAGTGACATCAAAAGACTTCTGCTTACCATCTCTGACGACACCTAGCGTTACCTTTTTACCAGCACCCAGGGTGGCGACTTTAGCTCGAAGTTCACTAAATGAGTTAATTGCCTTGTCATTTACCGAAACGATCACATCGCCAGCCTCAATGCCGGCTTTATCGGCTGCACTGTCTGGTACCACTTGGCTAACAAACGCACCTTTACTTGATTCATAGCCTAAGGCTTCTGCAAGTTCAGAGGTAATCTCACCGCCTTGCACACCAAGCATACCGCGCTTCACTTCACCAAATTCTAAGATTTGGTCAGTGAGGTTATTCATCATATTGGAAGGAATCGCGAAACCTATCCCAACGTTACCACCATTTGGTCCAAGAATTGCGGTGTTGATACCAATCAACTCACCCTTCAGGTTGACCAAAGCACCACCTGAGTTACCACTATTGATCGCCGCATCGGTTTGGATAAAGTTTTCGAAGTTCTCAATGTTTAGACCACTGCGACCCAGAGCAGAGACAATACCAGACGTCACGGTTTGACCAAGACCAAATGGATTACCAATCGCAACAGTGAAATCGCCGACTCGCAACTTGTCTGAATCTGCAATCTTGATTTCGGTAAGATTTTTCGCTTTTTCGAGCTTTAACAGGGCAACATCAGACATCTGGTCACCACCGACCAACTCTGCGTCATATTCTCTGCCATCGTGAAGTTTGACGCGAATTTTTTCTGCACCATTAATCACGTGGTAGTTAGTCACTACATGACCTTGCTTGGCATCGATAATCACACCAGAACCTAAACCACGGAATGGCCTTTCTTGCAGTTGTTCAGTTGGAAAATCAGGACCGAAGAAAAAGCGAAACTGTTCAGGAATTTGTTGGCGAGACACTTGAGTGCCTTCAACTGAGATACTGACTACCGCGGGAGTGACTTTCTCAAGCATCGGAGCGAGGCTTGGCAGTTGTTCACCATCAACCGTAAACGGTAAAGCAGCAGTCGCTTGCATTGGCGTGATGATTGAACTTAGGCTTAGAGAGAGAACGGTTAAGGCAAGCAAAGGTTTTTTCATCGGATACTCCTATATAGTTAAGCCCCAAAAATTCAAACGTTTATACGTTGAAGAAGAATTAAAGGGGCACTTATCGGAATTTAAGACTCAAAAAACGATGTAAAGTTCATCACAAAAGAAAGATTGGGTTATGACGCTTTAGCGGAGACCACGTCTTGTGAGTCTAGAATTTCTTTTTTCTGGTCTTTTAGTAATCCAGTTGAACCTGCTGCGTAGTCTTTTGGAGCTTCGCTAAGAGGTTGAACCGTAGAATCAGAATCGAAAACGTGAGAATCGACCTCTGATTGTTGACTAATCTTCTTGATAAACGGATTGTCTTGTTCAGGAAGATTAGGCAGTAACTCCGCAGAGGTTTTAGCCATGTGTTGATAAAGCTTAGTGTACTCTTTACCTAGTGAGTCGAGCATTTCAGCAGACTGTGCAAAATGATCAGCAAGATCTTGTTTTTGTTGCTCTAATTCAAATTTGGCCTTATCCAAATCTTTCTGAACGTTCTTCTGCTTCTTATATCCGGGCGTCGTAAGACGTGAAATGACAGCGCCTAAAAGCATCCCAACAAGCAAGCCTACAAGGGCGTAAATCCAAGGCATAATTGCTCCTTATCATTGTTATTTAACATGTTTTTTACTGGTTAGTTACACATGTTCAAATCACATGGTACTATGAGTGCTTAAGCCAATAAAGAAAAATGCATGTGCTCTACATAGCAGTTTAACAGTCTTCTTCATTAGGTATCGAAGCGATGACGCCACTAGAAATCTATAATAAAGATATAAAAGAACACGGTTTTCAGAAAGATGCTGCTCAGTTACAAGCGGTAACCGCCTTAGATAAGCTCTATCATGAATTCATTGAGTACCTAGAAACCCCGATAGAAAAACCATCAGGGTGGAAAACTTGGTTCAGTAGTAAACAGCCTAAGCTTCCAGAATCGCCTAAAGGTCTTTATTTCTGGGGTGGGGTTGGGCGTGGTAAAACCTATCTAGTTGATACCTTTTTCGATGCACTTCCAACCGAAAAAAAAATGCGAGTTCACTTTCACCGTTTTATGTACCGCGTACATGATGAGTTGAACGCACTTGGGGATGTCAATGATCCACTTGAGTTGGTTGCTGATAAATTCAAGGCAGAAACCGAGATCATCTGTTTTGATGAGTTTTTTGTTTCAGATATTACCGATGCCATGATTTTGGGGACTCTGTTTCAGGCGCTGTTTAAGCGTGGTGTCATTCTGGTTGCGACATCAAACATTCCGCCACAAGACCTTTACCGAAACGGATTACAGAGAGCTCGATTTCTCCCTGCGATTGCACTGATTCAGGCCAATTGCGTAGTACTCAACGTAGATAGTGGTATTGATTATCGCTTGAGAACGCTAGAACAAGCAGAAATCTATCACTCCCCCCTTGATGAGCAAGCCAGTAAGAACCTTTGTCACTACTATGAACAACTGGTTGGTGAAGGTAAAAAGGGGGTGAGTGTCATAGACATAAACCACCGTCAGATTGAGGTGGTGCAAGCGTCGGAAGGTGTGCTTCACGCCACCTTTGCTCAGTTATGTAAATCTGCGCGTAGCCAGAATGACTATATAGAGCTATCGCGTATTTACCACACCGTGCTATTGGCTGATGTTCAGCAGATGAACGCGAGCATTGATGATGCAGCTCGCCGCTTTATCGCCTTAGTCGATGAGTTCTACGAGCGTAACGTTAAGCTTATCATCTCGGCTGAAGTAGAATTGGAGGCTCTTTATGCGGGTGGTTTACTTGAATTTGAGTTCAAACGTTGTCAGTCGAGATTGATTGAAATGCAAAGCCATGATTATTTGGCGAAAGAGCATTTAGCTTAGCGAGCTTGTGGTTAAAGGGTTGAGCTTGAAAAAAAATGAAATTTTTATCCAAAAAAAGGTGATTTTTTCAACTGACTTCTCTATAATCCTGCGACCCACCGTTACTGCAGACCTTGATTATCGAAGGTATTTCGACATAACGGGTCGAGAGTGCCAACCACTCGAAGGGGTGTTGACTGGACTCTTAGTCAGTGGGAGCAAGCTTGCTCCTTAAGTGTAAATTTAAATATTGAACGGGTTATTATTAGCATGAAAACTTTCGTTGCTAAACCAGAAACTGTAAAACGCGACTGGTACGTTGTAGACGCTGAAGGTAAAACTCTTGGTCGTCTAGCAAGTGAAATTGCATCTCGCCTACGTGGCAAACACAAAGCTGAATACACTCCACACGTTGACACTGGTGATTACATCATCGTTGTAAACGCGGAGAAAGTTACTGTAACTGGTAACAAGGCTAAAGGTAAGATTTACTACCGTCACTCTGAATTCCCAGGCGGCCTAAAATCAATCAGCTTCGAGAAGCTAATTGATCGTAAGCCAGAGATGGCTCTTGAGCTAGCGGTTAAAGGTATGCTACCACGTGGTCCTCTTGGCCGTGCTATGTACCGTAAGCTTAAAGTTTACGCTGGCGCTGAGCACAACCATGTTGCTCAACAACCACAAGTACTAGACATCTAATCGGGGATTTCGGAAATGGCAGAGAATCAATACTACGGCACTGGCCGTCGCAAAAGCTCAGCTGCGCGTGTTTTCATCAAACCAGGCAGCGGCAACATCGTAATCAACAAGCGTAGTCTTGATGAGTACTTCGGTCGTCCAACTTCTCGCATGGTTGTTAAACAACCTCTTGAGCTAGTTGAACTAACTGAGAAACTAGACCTATACGTTACTGTTAAAGGTGGCGGTATTTCTGGTCAAGCTGGTGCTATCCGTCACGGTATCACTCGCGCTCTAATGGAATACGATGAGTCTCTACGTCCTACTCTACGTGCAGCTGGTTACGTTACTCGTGACGCTCGTTGCGTTGAACGTAAGAAAGTTGGTCTACGTAAAGCACGTCGTCGTCCACAGTTCTCTAAGCGTTAATCTTTTTTCGAAAAGATTCGCTTCCAATGCTTGCATTGGATGTGGCACCAAAAAGCCTGGCATTATGTCAGGCTTTTTTGTTTTTCCGCTCCAAAAAAATCCTTTGTCACCCGTACTTACTGTTTGATTTGTCGTACTTACGCAGCTTTTGTGACGTCACTGGCGATTCGCCTCACAAATGTTACAAAAAGGTAGCTTTATCTTGTCAAAAAGTAGGGTTTTATTTATCATTTCCCATCAAATAAATACAACTAAATTCGTATTTTGTTAGCCATGCTCTTTAAGCGGAATAACAATAATCCACAAGGAGCAAATGGGAGAATGTTTGGATGAGCAATGCGCCTTTAAATAACGGTCGCAGACGTTTCTTAACTGCTACAACAGCTGTTGTTGGTGGTTTAGGAGCAGCTGCTGTCGCCGTTCCTTTTATTAAATCTTGGAACCCAAGTGAAAAAGCCAAAGCTGCGGGTGCCCCTGTTGAAGTTGATATCGGTAAACTTGAAGAAGGGCAGATGGTACGTGTCGAGTGGCGTGGTAAACCTGTATGGGTTGTACGTCGTGCACAAACCGTAGTCGATGGACTGAAAGCAATTGATGGTCAACTACGTGACCCTGCATCTGGAGAAGAACAGCAGCCAACTTATGCTCAAAACGCTTACCGCTCAATTAAGCCTGAGTATTTTGTCGCTGTTGGTATCTGTACGCACCTTGGTTGTTCTCCAACCTATTTACCTGACAGTTTTGCTGAACAAGTTCAGGGTGTTAAGTCTGGTTTCTTCTGTCCATGTCACGGCTCTAAGTTCGACATGGCTGGTCGTGTATTCCAAGGTGTACCAGCACCACTTAACCTAGTTGTTCCAAAACACATGTACCTAAGTGATACCAGAATCCTTATCGGTGTTGACGAAGAAGGGGAGGCATAATGCAAGCTCTACTTGATTGGGTAGAAAAACGCATACCCGCAATGAATGCGTACAAGAAGCACCTTTCTGAGTACCCGATGCCAAAGAACTTTAACTTTTGGTATCTATTTGGCTCGCTAGCGATGCTTGTATTGGTCAACCAAATCCTAACGGGTATTTGGTTAACAATGAACTACGTACCGTCTGGTGATGGCGCGTTTGCGTCAATCGAATACATCATGCGTGATGTTGAGTACGGTTGGTTGTTACGTTACATGCACTCAACGGGTGCTTCGGCATTCTTCGTTGTTGTTTACCTACACATGTTCCGTGGCTTAATCTACGGTTCTTACCAGAAGCCTCGTGAGCTACTATGGATCTTCGGTATGCTAATCTTCCTCGTGTTGATGGCAGAAGCATTCATGGGCTACCTACTACCATGGGGTCAGATGTCTTACTGGGGTGCACAGGTAATCATTTCTCTGTTTGGTGCCATTCCTGTTATCGGTGATGATCTAACACTTTGGATTCGTGGTGACTACGTAATCTCTGGTGCGACGCTTAACCGCTTCTTCGCTCTACACGTTATCGCACTACCAATCGTACTATTGCTGTTGATCGTTCTACACGTTCTAGCTCTGCACGAAGTGGGTTCAAACAACCCTGATGGTATTGAAACTAAGCTACCAAAAGGCACGATGGGCGACGATTACCAGACACAGTTTAAGTTCCACGACTACTACACTAAGAAGTACGATATCATCGACTCTATTCCTTTCCACCCATACGGTACGGTTAAGGATATGGTCGGTGTAGCAGGATTCTTGTTCCTATTCTGTTACGTGTTGTTCTTCAACCCAGAAATGGGCGGTTACTTCCTTGAGCCACCTAACTTTGAAGCAGCGAACCCACTGAAAACACCTGAGCACATTGCTCCTGTATGGTACTTCACTCCGTTCTACGCGATTCTGCGTGCGGTTCCAGACAAGCTATTAGGTGTTATTGCAATGGGTGCGTCGATTGCGGTTCTATTTGTACTACCTTGGCTAGACCGTTGTCGCGTGCGTTCTTACCGCTACCGCAGTAAGTTCCATTTATTCAACATCATCCAGTTCACGATCAGCTTTATCGCGTTGGGTATTCTTGGTGCGCTTCCAGCAACACCAACGTACACGCTACTAGCTCAGATCTTCAGCTTAGCTTACTTCATGTTCTTCGTACTGCTGTACTTCTACAGTAAGAACGAAGCGACTAAGCCACTACCAGAAAGGGTGACATTCAAATGAAAAAATGGATTGTAATTTTATTTGCAATGCTGCCTTCATTGGCAATGGCAGCGGGTGCGAACGTACCACTAGATAAAGCAAACAACGATCTGAGTGACCAAGCTTCATTGCAAAACGGTGCAAAGCTGTTTATGAACTACTGTTTTGGCTGTCACTCAGCTCAATACCAACGTTACGAGCGAGTTGGTCGTGACATCGGTATTCCTCTAGATTTGCTAAAAGACAATTTAATCTTCGACTCAGAAGCAAAAGTGGGTGACTTGATGGAGAACGCAATTCCAGATAAGTCAGCGGCGAAATGGTTCGGTGCTCCACCGCCAGATCTAACACTTGTTGCTCGTGTTCGTGGTACAGATTGGCTATACACTTACCTACGTGCTTTCTACGAGGATCCAAGCCGTCCGTTTGGCGTGAACAACATTGTTTTCCCAAGCGTTGGTATGCCTCACGTTCTTGAAGAGCTACAAGGTATTCCTAAGCCAGTGTATGAAACGCACGTAGTTGATGGTAAAGAAGTGACGAAAGTTGTTGGCGTAGAAGCTGATGGCAGCGGTGAGCTTAACCGTGAAGAGTACGACAATGCAGTTCGCGATTTGGTGAACTTCCTTGAGTACTCAGGTGACCCAGTGAAGCTTGAGCGTCACGCTCTTGGCTGGTGGGTTATGGGCTTCTTAATCATCTTTACAATCGTTGTTGTATTGCTGAAGAAAGAGTATTGGCGTGATGTGCACTAATTGTGCTACGATACTGTGCTAATTCCCAAATTTTTAACTTAACAATGGAGGCTTAGCCTCCATTGTTTTTATTTTGTAAGTGTGCTGGAGGGCTCCATGGCTGTAGCTGCCAATAAACGTTCTGTGATGACTCTATTTTCAAGTGCATCTGATATGTATAGCCATCAGGTTCGTATTGTTCTAGCAGAGAAAGGTGTAAGTGTAGAAGTAGAGCTTGTTGATGAAGCAAATCTACCTGCTGAACTTATCGAACTTAATCCATATAAGACAGTACCAACACTTGTTGACCGTGAACTAGCGCTTTACGACTCAAAGATCATCATGGAATACTTAGATGAGCGTTTCCCTCATCCACCATTGATGCCTGTATACCCAGTAGCTCGTGGTAACAGCCGTCTAATGATCTTCCGTATCGAGAAAAACTGGTACACGCTTGCTGAAAAGATTGTAAAAGGCACTGCTGATGAAGCAGAAGCTGCCCGCAACAAACTGCGCAACGACCTGCTAACTCTAGGCCCTGTTTTCGCTGAGTATGAGTACTTCATGAGCGAAGAATTCAGCCTAATCGACTGCTACCTAGCACCATTGCTATGGCGTCTGCCTCAACTTGGTATTGAACTAGTTGGTCCAGGTTCGAAAGAGCTTAAAGTTTACATGAATCGTGTATTTGAGCGTGATTCATTCCTAGCTTCTCTAACGGAAGCTGAACGTGAAATGCGTCTAACTCGTTAATTGGCGAGAAGATGGATATTGTCAATATGACACCACGCCGACCATATATGCTTCGTGCGTTTTATGATTGGTTGGTGGATAACGATTTAACGCCGCATGTCGTAGTGGCAGCCGAATTGCCTGGTGTCCGAGTGCCGATGGAGTTTGTTCAAGATGGACAAATCATCCTAAATATTGCTCCTAGAGCGGTGGGTAACTTGGAACTAGGAAACGAAGCGATCACCTTTAATGCTCGTTTTAGTGGTCGTCCTCATTCTGTTATCGTCCCTTTGTATGCTGTTCAAGCTATTTATGCCCGTGAAAATGGTGCAGGTACCATGTTTGAACCCGAAGAAGCTTACATGGGCGAATATGAAGAAGAAGGGATTTATGAGGAACAAGATGAAGAGAACTCTTTGTCTGTTGCTGACGAGAGTGCGGAACGAGAGTCCCTCAACTCTGATGATGAGCCTCCAAGACCGACCAAAGGGCGTCCAAGCCTAAGAGTAGTCAAATAAAAAAGCAGCGCTAATGCGCTGCTTTTTTTATCTCAATTTGTTGTGCTTAGCCCTGTTGGTGAAAGGCACGTACCACCTGTTTTACACCAGATATGTTGCGCGCTAACTCGGTTGCAATGTCAGCATGTTGTTGAGAAACATAACCGAGTAGGAAGACTTCTTTGTCTTCGGTGATCACTTTAATTTTTACGCCGTTAAGCTCCGAGTTCGCCAGTAAAGCGGATTTCACTTTCGTCGTTATCCAACTATCGTGGCTAATCTCGCCCACAGACAATGGTGCTTTAACACGCAGTTGATTGTGAATGTTTTTAACGCCTTTGATTTTACGTGCTTGCGATTCAAACTCTTGCTTGAGTTGATCGCTGTTTGCCTGTCCCATCAAAACTACGGTGCCGTTGTATGAACTGGCAGTAATACGGGCATTGCCTCTGAATGGGGGCTTGTTACCAATACCCGCGACTTCAAACTCAATATTATTATCGTTCCAGATCTCTTGCGTTGTTCGAGGGTCAATAACGATTGCGGCTGTCGTTGCTGCGCCAGCAACAAATAGACCAGCGCATCCGGTGAGATTGAGTAGCAATAGAGATAACAGTAGAGGTTTAAACCAATTCATCATTTAGTCTTCGTGTGCAGGAAACAATACTTGGTCGATAAGATCGCATAAGCAGTGTAGCGTCACCATATGAACTTCGTGAATTCTTGCTGTTCTGTGAGATGGGATCCGAATCTCCACATCGTTCTCACCCAATAACCCTGCCATTTCACCGCCATCTTTGCCTGTTAAGGCGATGATAGTCATGTCTCTTGTCACCGCAGCTTCCATCGCCTTGATGATATTTTTGCTATTCCCGCTGGTGGAAATAGCCAGCAGAATGTCACCAGTCTGACCAAAGGCGCGAACTTGCTTAGAGAAAATCTCTTCGTAGTGATAGTCGTTTGCGACCGCGGTAAGAGTCGTGTTATCGGCGGTTAAGGCCATTGCAGGTAGGCTAGGGCGCTCAGTTTCAAAACGGTTTAAAAGGCAAGAAACAAACTGTTGTGCGTTCGAGGATGAGCCACCGTTGCCACAACACAGGATCTTGTTGCCATTAAGAAGACTAGCAACCATAGCTTGTGCGGCATGTGTAATGGCATCAGGCAATGCTTCTGCTGCGGCAATTTGAATTTGAATACTTTCAGTAAAACTGTCTTTAATGCTGTCTAGCATCGATTATCCTTGAGTTATTACGTTTTTGAGCCATTCGATTTGGTGACCATGGTTATGAATCGCCACCAAGTCAAAGCGAAAATCTGTCGAGTAAACGGATAAGCCGTTCTTCATTAGCCATACATTTGCGGTTTTTATTAGCTTGCGTATTTTGCTAGGCGTGACGGTCTCCGCAGCATGTCCGAACGATTGGCTTTTACGATAGCGTACCTCAACGAAGACGATAGTTGTACCATCGCGCATAATGAGGTCTATCTCGCCAGCTTTGGCTAGGAAGTTTCGCTCAATTAATGAGAGGCCGCAACCAGTAAGATACTTTTGTGCTGCGGCTTCGTAGTGTTGTCCGTGCTCTCTTTTATTGGTTGGCACTATGCTCCGCCCAACTGATCTCGCGCTGTACGACGCAGTTATCGTCGATACTTAGCAAGCCAGTATTTCCCTCGATAGAGTAGCCTTGAACGACTTTCATTTGAGGGAGATGTTCCATCAAACGGTAAGCATCCATACCTAGGGCTTGCAGGCGCTTCTCTGCGTTAGAATCTTTCGGCCACAATTTATCCATTTGAGCTTTCAGGCTTGCATCTGGTTGAATTAATAGTGGAATATCACTGTACATCACACCGGTTAGATCTTCATACTGCTGACGGCCACTATTGCTGCGTGAGTTAGAATAGAGCTTCGGTGGGAGCGTATCTGGGTTAATCGCTACTTCAATAAATGGTTTGATTAATGTTAACTCAGCACTGCTTGCAACGATGTAGACTGCATCGACATCGCGGCGACTGCGTGGTTGGCTCTCCAGCGGGATACTAAGTAAAGATTCCATCTGAGCAATGTGCTGCTGGCTATCTTGCAAACCGAATACTTTATTGATGTCACGTTGCAGTTGGCGTTTATCACCAAAGAGGTTTACCGCCACCTTGTTATCACTGTATTTGCTCCACTCTTGCTTAAACGCATCCACGACACGTGAGCCCAAACGTCCATTAGGAGCAAGGATGAGCGGGTATTGGTAGCCTTGTTTAGCTAAATGTTTTGCAGCTTGAGCAACTTCTTGCTCAGGCGAAAGGGCGAGATAGCAAGTGTTGTTTCCCGCTTCAACATTATCAGGGATGTTAAGCGCAAGCATCGGTAAACTTGAAGTAAAGCTTGCTTGAGCTTGTTGCAGTTTCTCAATGTTCTCTTTAAGTAACGGACCTACAACTGAATCAATTTGCTTTTCAACTAAGGTCGACTCTAATTCAGCTACGCTTGTTGCATTGGTATCGATCACGGTGAGCGTTGCGTTAGGATCTCGTTCCTTATCATTCATCATCTCTAGGATGAAGCCGTCACGAATTAGCTTAGCTTGTTGAGCAAACTTGCCACTAAGTGGTAGCAGTAGCGCTGTGTTAACGGGTTTAATGAGTTCAAGAGACAAAATTTCATTAATTGCCTGCGGAGTGTATAGCGATGCAGGGTGAGTTGGATTAGCCGCTAACCACTGTTCTAAGCTGCTTTTCAACTGCGGTAGGTTGCTCGCATAGTTCTTGGTGAAGCCAGTCACTTCAAGCCAGCCAGCGATAACAGGGTCAGTCTCTTGTTGCTTGAAGGTGTCAAGTTGAGTTCCGGTGTATTGGCCTAAATTGTTCCAGATACTTTGTGCCACAAAAGCTTGCTCACTTTCAGGTAAGTAACCGCTGCTTAACGATAGTTCACGAGTGGCATTGAAAAAATCACCTTGTTTTGTGAATAGGGAGGCGCGAAGTTGGTGGTAGCTTAGCCACTGCTCATCGGCAAGTTGCCACGATGGTCTGAAATTAAGTTGTGAGAGCGCTTCTTGGTGCTGATTTTGAGCAACAAGTAGTTCTGCACGAGCGAGTTGCCATTCGGCTTGCTGCATATCGGTTAAGGATTGACGAGCTAAACGCTTCATCAATAGCTCCGCTTGAGTTGCGTCTCCAGCATCGATAGAGGCTTTCAGTGCCATGATTAGCCAATCATTTTGTAGGCTTCCTTGGCTGCTATCAGCACGCATCAGATAGGTCTGGATTGGCTGATTTGGGTCGAGGGTAATATCGACACTTGTTGGCGCCTTTGGAGCAGAAGAACACGCTGCCAATGTGACAGCAAGTGCTACAGGAGTCAGTAAGCGTGTTACACTGAGACGCTTGTGGTTTTTCATGGCCATGAGCTCTTTGTTAATTCCGTATAAAATTGTGTCTATATTAATCGTTGAAGTGATGGTAAACAAATGACAGATAACAAAACCTTACTAACTGAGGTTCCTACCCTTTATATCGTACCTACACCCATTGGCAATCTGGGCGATATTACTCAGCGAGCGATTGAAGTGCTATCTAATGTCGATCTTATTGCCGCAGAAGATACACGTCATACAGGTAAGTTGCTTTCTCACTTCAATATTCAAACTAAAACTTATGCTCTCCATGATCATAACGAACAGCAAAAAGCGCAAGTCTTAGTCGACAAATTGTTAGCTGGGCACTCAATTGCACTCGTTTCTGATGCCGGCACCCCATTAATTAGTGATCCAGGATACCATCTTGTCACGCAATGTCGTCAGGCGGGCGTTAAAGTTGTCCCACTGCCAGGGGCTTGCGCAGTGATTACCGCGCTCAGCGCATCGGGATTACCTTCTGACAGATTCAGCTTTGAAGGGTTCTTACCTGCGAAAAGCAAGGGACGAAAAGATAAGTTCCTAGAAATCGCCAAAGTAGAACGTACATGTGTATTCTACGAATCCCCTCACCGCATCCTAGATTCACTTGCGGATATGCTAGACATTTTGGGGCCTGAGCGAGAAGTTGTTCTTGCCCGTGAACTGACCAAAACCTTTGAGACTATTCAAGGCATGCCACTGGGTGAATTGGTGGAATGGGTTAAAGTTGATGAGAATCAGCAGCGTGGTGAAATGGCGCTGTTGATTCATGGTTACCGTTCGAGTGAAGAAGAGACTTTGCCAGAGGAAGCGACTCGCACACTGGCGATTTTGACCAAAGAGTTACCCCTTAAAAAAGCCGCCGCATTGGCCGCAGAAATATACAACCTGAAGAAAAATGCGCTGTATAAGTGGGGGTTGGAGAACTTGAGTTAAGAGTTGAGACATTGGAGTCGAGAATCAAGAATAAGCCGCTTTAGCTCTAGCTTTCCATTGCTCGACTCTCGAAGGGCAGCGTTCTTGCCTCGCGAAGCAACGTATTCTGTCTGTTCCTTGACCACTTAACGCCTCGTTTGCATCATATTTGTGATCTCGCTAGACACTTAGTGGATTAGTCTATACAATCCGCCCTCGGAGCTGACTGGGTAGTCGCTGCTTTGTTGATGTCCTTCGGGAGACTGACGTTGAGGTCCCTTTGGGAGACTGACGTTGACGTCCTTCGGGAGACTGACAGAGGGGAGGAAAGTCCGGGCTTCATAGAGCAAGGTGCCAGGTAACGCCTGGGGGGCGCAAGCCTACGACAAGTGCAGCAGAGAGAAGACCGCCGATGGCCCTAGGGCACAGGTAAGGGTGAAAGGGTGCGGTAAGAGCGCACCGGACGACTAGTAATAGTTCGTAGCAGGGTAAACTCCACCTGAAGCAAGACCAAATAGGCCTCCACATTGCGTTGCTCGCGTAAGGAGGCGGGTAGGTTGCTCGAGCCAGTGAGCGATTGCTGGCCTAGACGAATGGCTACCGCCGCGCAAGCGGAACAGAACCCGGCTTATGTGTCGGCTCCACCTATTCGAGACCCATCGTAACTTTGTTGTTATGATGGGTTTTTTGCTTTTAATTGACCAAATTTATTTCCGAACCATTAAACTTGGCGCTAAATCACGAGTTCTCATGTGCTAATAGTGGCGATACGCCGCTAAATCAGTACACTGGAGAATCTGAATCCGTCAATGCGACAGCCACATGAGATAACTATGACCGAAGCATTTAAACACATATCCGTACTCCTGCATGAATCGATTGATGGCTTAGCAATAAAGCCTGACGGTATCTATATCGATGGAACATTTGGCCGTGGCGGTCACAGCCGAACTATCTTGTCGAAACTCGGTGAAAACGGCCGACTTTACAGCATCGACCGTGATCCACAAGCTATCGCAGAAGCGGCTAAAATCGACGATCCTCGCTTCACCATCATCCATGGCCCATTCTCAGGCATGGCGCAGTACGCAGAAGACTATGGCCTTGTTGGTAAAGTCGATGGTGTCTTGCTAGACCTTGGTGTGTCGTCTCCGCAACTTGATGACGCTGAACGTGGTTTCAGCTTTATGAAAGATGGTCCGCTGGATATGCGAATGGATCCAACGTCTGGTATCCCTGTTTCACAATGGCTGCTGGAAGCTGACTTGGATGATATTACTTGGGTTATCCGCGAGTTCGGTGAAGATAAGCATGCGCGTCGCATTGCTAAAGCGATCGTTGCTTACCGTGAGAACGAAGAGAACGAGCCTCTGACGCGCACCAGTCAGCTAGCCAAATTGATTTCAGACGCAGCACCAAAAAGTTTCAAAGAGAAAAAGCATCCAGCCACACGTGCTTTCCAAGCCTTCCGTATTTACATCAACAGTGAGTTAGAAGAAATCGATACGGCGCTAAAAGGTGCAGCGAAGATTCTTGCCCCACAAGGTCGACTATCAGTGATTAGCTTCCACTCTCTGGAAGACCGCATGGTAAAACGCTTTATTCGTAAAGAGAGTAAAGGACCAGAAGTGCCTCACGGTATTCCAATGACTGAAGAGCAGATCAAAGCTTTAGGCAGTGCGAACTTAAAAGCGGTTGGTAAGGCAATCAAGCCGTCAAAACAAGAAGTTGAACACAATGCACGTTCACGCAGTTCAGTGCTACGTATTGCAGAAAAGCTATAACAAACAATGAGTAAGTCAACGCCCAATCTCGCTAAGCTGATTGCACTCGATCTTTTGAGTGTTGGTCGTGTACCGCTAATCTTCCTCTTGATGATTTTTGCTAGTGCGATGGGGGTGGTATTTACGACTCACCACACACGCCAAGCCATTACCGAAAAAGATCAGGCCTTAGTTGAACGTGAGAGGCTTGATAATGAATGGCGTAATTTGTTACTTGAAGAAACTGCATTAGCCGAGCACAGTCGCGTACAAGCCGTGGCAAAACAAGAGCTGGAAATGAAGCGTCCAGATTCCGATAAAGAAGTCATTATTAACCTCCCATGAGCAAGAAAGAAAAACACGCTGAGCCTAAAGCCGAGCCGCAGCCAACTCATCTTATCCGTTGGCGATTCTATGTAGTGCTATTTTTTGTTTTTTGTGCCTTTGCAGCACTTGCTGGTCGTATCGCTTATATCCAAATTATTGAACCTGATAACTTGATCAAGCAGGGGGATTTACGTTCGGTTCGAGCCAAAACGCTGCATTCAGCTCGCGGCATCATTTCTGATCGCAATGGTGAACCTTTAGCGGTAAGTGTTCCTGTTGAGGCGGTTTGGGCTGATCCAGTGGCCATTTTCAAAGCCGGTGGTCTAGATGATATAAACCGTTGGTACGCACTCGCTGATGTACTTGGTTTGGATCGTCAAGGTCTGATTAACAAAATCAAAAAGAACGAAAAGCGCCGTTTTATCTATCTACAACGCCAAGTTAGCCCGGCAATGGCGAATTACATTCGTGAACTCAAACTACCAGGTGTTGGCTTGAAGTCGGAATCTCGTCGTTATTACCCGGCCGGTGAGGTTAGTGCTCACTTAGTTGGTGTAACTGGCATTGATGGCCACGGCCTAGAAGGCGTGGAACGAAGCTATGACGAGTGGTTAACTGGTGCAGCGGGCAAGAAAACCATCCGTAAAGACCGTTATGGGCGCGTGGTAGAAAACATTGCTCTTGAAGAGAAACAAGAAGGTAAACCACTGCAACTGACAATTGATCAGCGCATTCAAGCGGTGGCGTATCGTGCTATCAAGCAGGCAGTGGCCGATCATCGTGCAACATCTGGATCGGTTGTGATTCTTGATGTAAAAACCGGTGCGGTTCTTGCGATGGTGAATGCACCTTCTTACAACCCGAATAACCGCAGTGATTGGCAAAGTTACAAAATGCGTAACCGTGTGATTACTGACTCATTGGAACCTGGCTCAACCATTAAGCCTTTTGTTGTTTTGGCCGCATTAGAAAATGGGGTGGCAGACAAAGATACGATCGTTGATACGGGCAACGGTATTCTTCAACTCGGTGGTAGCCGCGTTCGTGATGCGCCAAAAGTCGGCAAAGCGAGCCTAACTACGATTCTAAAGAAATCGAGTAACATCGGTGTGACTAAGCTGGCGATGCAAATGCCGGTTGAAGCTTTACTTGGCTTGTACAGTTCTGTTGGTCTTGGCGAGTTGTCAGGTTTGAACTTGGTTGGTGAAGTGGTGGGTATTTTCCCGAGCCGCTCGCGTTGGTCTCCAATTGAGCGTGCGACTATCTCGTTTGGTTATGGTTTGTCAGTTACGCCAATCCAACTAGCGCATGCCTATGCGACGCTAGGTAACTTGGGCAAGTATGAGCCGATTCATATCATCGAAAGTAACGATAATGACATGGCGCGCCAAGTCGTGAGCAAAGAGAATGCTCGTCTCGTCTTAGACATGCTTGAAACGGTAACGCAAAAAGGCGGCTCTGCTCGTCGTGCTGCGGTTCCAGGTTACCGAGTCGGTGCCAAAACAGGTACTGCGCGTAAGGCAAGTGCAGGTGGCTATAGTGATGAGTACATCAACTATACGGCAGGTGTTGCGCCAGTAAGTGACCCACGTTTAGCGCTTGTGGTTGTGGTTAATGAACCACAAGGTGACGACTACTACGGTGGTTCGGTAGCCTCGCCGGTTTTCTCTGAAATCATGAAAGGCGCACTGCAAATTCTGAATGTTGCCCCTGACGAAAATAAATTCCAACAGTAGGCTTATTAGCGTACTGAGAAACAAAATGAAGAAAGCTGAGCTAATGCTCGGAGAATAAATATGACTAAAGCCATCAGTATGGACACGCTGCTTTCCACTTGGGTCGATTGCCCGAGCTTGTCGTCCATTCTTGTTTCTGAATTAGAGCTCGACAGCCGACGAGTTCAGTCTGGAACAACCTTTGTAGCTCTCATTGGCCATGTTGTGGATGGACGTAAATTTATCCCAACCGCGATTGAGCAAGGTGCGAATGCGGTGATTGCTCAAGCTTGTGAGCAAAAAGTGCATGGCACGATTGAGATTGTTGATGATGTTCCAGTGATTTACCTTGATGCGTTGGATAAGTGCCTATCTGAAATTGCGGGTCATTTGTATACCTACCCGACGATGGATTTGATTGGTGTCACTGGTACCAACGGCAAAACCACCATCACTCAGCTTATTGCTCAATGGATTGATTTGGTCGGTTCAAAAGCAGCGGTCATGGGTACGACAGGGAATGGCTTTCTAGATAATCTACAAGAAGCCGCGAATACCACGGGTAATGCGGTTGAAATCCAAAAGACATTGTCGTCTTTAGCGGAACAAAAAGCACAATACACAGCGCTTGAAGTGTCTTCCCACGGTTTGATTCAAGGCCGCGTTAAAGCGCTGTCTTTTGCTGCTGGCGTGTTTACTAACCTGAGTCGTGATCATCTCGATTACCATGGCACAATGGAAGAATACGCCAACGCTAAGTTAACCCTGTTTACTGAGCATCAATGTGGTCACGCTGTTATCAATGTCGATGATACGGTGGGAGCGTTGTGGGCAAAACAACTGACTAACGCGCTTGCTGTATCTCTCAAACCAAACACTGAATTTCCTCAAAGCGTATATGCAAACCACATCGCTTATGCTGAATCTGGTATCACGATTGAGTTTGATGGCAAATTTGGTGAAGGTACTTTGCATGCACCACTTATCGGTGAGTTCAATGCGGCGAACCTGATGTTGGCATTCACAACGTTACTTAGTCTCGGTTTTAGCAAGCAAGATTTGCTGGCAACAGCAGGTCAATTGCAACCCGTTCTTGGTCGTATGGAACTGTTCCAAGCTGACGACAATGCCAAAGTAGTGGTGGATTACGCTCACACGCCTGATGCGCTAGAAAAAGCCCTGCAAGCATTGCGTGTGCATTGCCAAGGTGAGCTTTGGGCTATTTTCGGTTGTGGTGGTGATCGTGATGCTGGTAAGCGTCCAATGATGGCGGAAATTGCCGAGCGTTTGGGTGACAAAGTGGTACTTACCGATGACAACCCTCGTAGCGAAGATCCAGCGCTGATCATGAAAGACATGTTGGCTGGCCTAACGAAACCAGCTGAGGCGATTGTGCAACATGACCGTTTTAAAGCGTTGTCTTACGCACTTGAGCATGCCTCTTCACAAGACATTATCCTTCTGGCGGGTAAAGGCCATGAGGACTACCAAATTTTAAATTCTGGAACCATCCATTACTCTGACCGCGAGTCAGCCATGACACTATTGGGGCTTTCATCATGATCACAGTAACGCTTTCTCAAATTGCCGATATCACTGGCGGTGAACTGGTTGGCAATGACCTCTCTATTGAATCTGTTTCGACCGACACTCGAGCTATCGAACAAGGCGCTCTGTTTGTTGCTTTGGTTGGAGAGCGTTTTGACGCTCACGATTTCTGCCAACAAGCGGTTGAATCGGGAGCGGGTGCGTTATTGGTACAAAAAACGCTTAATGTGAATGTGCCTCAAGTCGTTGTTGCCGATAGTAAGGTAGCATTAGGTCAAGTGGCAGCTTGGATTCACCAAGCATGCCAAACGCCGACGGTCGCGATCACTGGTAGCTGCGGCAAAACCACCGTGAAAGAGATGGTTGCCAGTATTTTGCAGCTAAAAGGCAAAGTGCTATTTACTGCAGGTAACTTCAACAATGACATCGGCGTGCCACTGACGTTGCTGCGCTCCCAACAAGACGATGACTACGCAGTGATTGAGCTGGGTGCGAACCATGTTGGTGAAATTGAATACACGACTCAACTGGTTAAGCCTGACATCGCGATGGTAAACAACGTGGCGGCAGCGCACCTAGAAGGGTTTGGTTCTATTGATGGCGTGAAACAAGCTAAAGGTGAAATCTACCAAGGGCTAGCTGCTGGTGGTATTGCGATTGTTAACCTAGACAGCAATGGTGAAGCCAAGTGGGAGCAAGTGTTAGCTGATAAGAAAGTCATCACTTTTTCACAAAATAATACTGACGCAGATTTCTACGCTTCTAACATCGTGTTGAACGCCGCAGGCGAAGCAAGCTTTGACTTACATATCGCAGCAACTTCACAAGAAATTGAACTGTCTCTGGGTATTATTGGTCAACACAACGTGGCGAATGCGATTGCTGCTTCTATCATCGCGTTGCAATTTGGCGCAACCTTGGAAGAGGTTCGAACGGGCCTGAAGCACTTAAACAAGGTTAAAGGCCGTGTTGAAGTGGAAGAGCTTAGTGATAACGTCAAATTGATTGATGATAGCTACAACGCGAGCGTTCCAGCTATGAAAGCGGCAGTTGATCTTCTGTCGGCTTTTCAGGGACAACGTTGGTTGATTTTAGGCAATATGGCGGAGTTGGGTGAGGAAAGTCTTGCACTTCATCGTCAAGTCGGGGAACATGCTGCCCCACAAAAATTTGAACATGTTCTCACGTATGGTGCAGATGCGAAGGTTATTAGCGAGCTTTGCGATGGCATCCATTTCGAGACACATCAAGAGATGATTGACTACATCAAGCAGCATCTAGACCAAGCGGGTCCTGAACACCACACAATGCTGGTGAAAGGCGCGAACGGTGCACGTATGTTTGAAGTCGCTGCTGCTTTGAAGGAGTATTATTAATGATTATTTGGCTTGCCGAGCTGCTACAGCCATACCTATCTTTTTTCCGATTGTTTGAATACCTGTCTTTTCGAGCAATCCTCAGCGTACTTACCGCTCTAGGTCTCTCTCTATGGATGGGACCTATCATGATCAAGCGTCTACAGATGCTCCAAATTGGTCAGGTTGTTCGTAACGAAGGTCCAGAATCCCACTTTAGCAAACGTGGTACCCCAACAATGGGCGGTATCATGATTTTGGCTGCTATCTCTATCACTATTCTTTTATGGACTGACTTATCGAACCCATACGTATGGGCGGTACTGACGGTGCTGCTTGGTTATGGTGCTATCGGCTTTGTCGATGATTATCGTAAGGTCGTGCGTAAGAACACTGACGGTTTGATTGCTCGTTGGAAGTACTTTTGGCAATCGTTAATTGCGTTTGTAGTGGCGTTTGCGTTGTACGCTTACGGCAAAGACACTGCCGCAACTCAACTTGTTGTGCCGTTCTTTAAAGACATCATGCCGCAACTTGGCTTGATGTACATTGTACTGACTTACTTCGTTATTGTCGGCACCAGTAATGCGGTGAACTTGACCGATGGCCTGGATGGCCTAGCGATTATGCCAACGGTATTAGTTTCAGCTGGTTTTGCGGCTATTGCTTGGGCGACGGGCAACGTCAACTTTGCTAATTACCTACATATTCCATACATTCCGCAAGCGTCGGAGCTAGTGGTCGTTTGTACCGCAATAGTGGGCGCAGGACTTGGTTTCCTATGGTTCAACACTTACCCAGCACAAGTGTTTATGGGTGATGTGGGCTCACTCGCCTTAGGTGGTGCGCTTGGTACCATTGCCGTGTTGGTTCGTCAGGAGTTTGTTTTAGTGATTATGGGGGGTGTTTTTGTAATGGAAACGCTTTCTGTAATCTTACAGGTCGGTTCCTATAAGTTGCGTGGTCAACGTATTTTCCGTATGGCACCAATTCACCATCATTACGAGCTAAAAGGTTGGCCTGAACCACGAGTGATCGTTCGTTTCTGGATCATCTCTATTGTGCTTGTTCTTGTCGGTTTAGCGACGCTTAAAGTTCGATAAGGAAGTTCACACCATGACCACGGATCGTTGGCAAGGTATTGAGAAAGTCGTTGTTGTAGGGCTCGGTATCACCGGGCTCTCTGTCGTTAAGTACTTAACCTCATTGCAGAAAACGCTAGATGTTCGCGTTATCGATACGCGTGAAAACCCACCAGGCAGTGAAGCCTTACCACAGGGGATTGCTCTACATAGTGGAAGTTGGAATCTGAACTGGTTACTTGAAGCTGATCTGGTTGTGACTAATCCCGGAATTGCTTTAGCGACGCCCGAAATTCAGCAGGTGCTCGCCAAGAGTATCCCTGTTGTTGGCGATATTGAGCTGTTTGCGTGGCAAGTCGATAAACCAGTGATCGCCATTACTGGCTCAAATGGTAAGAGTACCGTCACAGATTGGACGGGGCAGGTTGCTAAAGCGGCCGGTCTTACAGTCGGTGTTGGCGGCAACATTGGTGTGCCTGCGTTAGATCTTCTTGCGTTGGATGCGGACTTATATGTTCTAGAACTGTCCAGCTTCCAGTTAGAAACGACGCGCTCATTAGCGCCAAAAGCGGCGGCGTTTTTGAATCTATCTGAAGACCATATGGATCGTTACCAAGGTATGGAAGATTATCGCCAAGCGAAGTTGCGCATCTTTGAGCATGCTGAAGCTTGTGTGGTCAATGCTGACGATAAACAAACCTACCCAGACCATGATGGGCATAACCTGATCGAGTTTAGTCTGGTTGAGCCAACCCAGTTTGCCGTTACTGCGCAGCATGGTATCGAGTATATTTCAGTCAATGGCACGCTTATTTGTCCTACATCGGAACTCTCACTTGTTGGTCGTCATAATGTTGCCAACGCATTAGTGGTATTAGCCTTGTTAGCGCAAGTCGGCGTTGATATCGAAAAAGGCTTAGCTGCGTTGAAATCTTACCGCGGTTTGACACATCGCTGCCAAGTGGTTGCCGATAATCGTGGTGTTAAGTGGGTCAATGATTCGAAAGCGACGAATGTCGCCAGCACTATGGCAGCCTTGGCGGGTCTTGAGCTGGAAGGCACCCTGTATCTTTTAGTGGGTGGTGTCGGTAAAGGTGCTGATTTCTCTCAGTTAGAACCGATACTCAAGCCTTTGAAGCTGCAATTGTGCTGTTTTGGTGAGGACGGTGACCAGTTTATGCCGCTCCACCCAAGCGCTCAGCGTTTTGACGATATGGAAGAGATCATTCAGTGGTTAGCACCCAATGTGATTGCCGGAGATATGGTATTACTTTCTCCAGCCTGTGCCAGCTTTGACCAGTTCAGTAATTTTATGGCTCGTGGAGATTCATTCACCGAGCTAGCGAAAGCTTACGCATAAATAACGTAGGGAACTATGCAAATTCGAAACGTTTTTGGCAGCATCAAACGTTGGGTGACTACATCGTCACCCGAAGCCCTGTATGACCGACAGTTAGTATGGATCTCTTTGGGGTTGATGCTGACTGGGTTGGTGATGGTGACCTCTGCTTCGTTTCCAATCAGTTCTCGGTTAACTGACCAACCTTTTCACTTTATGTTTCGCCACGCTATTTTTTTGGTGCTGGCCATCTCCACCTCGGCCGTTATCCTTCAAGTCCCGATCAAGCGTTGGTTAGAGTTCAGTACTTGGCTTTTGTTGCTTTCAATCGGACTACTCATCGTCGTGCTCGTTGCGGGTAAATCGGTGAACGGTGCTTCGCGATGGATTCCATTAGGCTTGTTTAACTTACAGCCAGCAGAAGTCGCCAAACTGTCGTTGTTCATCTTCATGTCTGGTTATTTAGTGCGAAAGAGTGAAGAAGTTCGGTCCAGCTTTTTCGGCGGTTTTATCAAGCCGATTATTGTCTTTGCAACGCTGGCGAGTTTACTGTTGCTCCAGCCTGACTTAGGGACCGTCATCGTGATGTTGGTTACTCTGTTTGGTATGTTGTTTATTGCTGGAGCCAAGCTGACTCAGTTTCTCGCTTTAATGGTCGTAGGCTTGGTTGCGGTTGCAACGCTTATCTATATCGAACCTTACCGCATGCGCCGTGTTACCTCTTTCATGGATCCGTGGGATGACCCATTTGGTAGTGGATATCAGTTAACTCAATCTTTGATGGCATTTGGCCGTGGCGAGTGGTTCGGCCAAGGGTTAGGCAACTCAATTCAAAAATTGGAATATCTACCAGAAGCGCATACTGACTTTGTCTTCGCCGTGCTAGCCGAAGAGTTAGGTTATGTGGGGGTTGTACTGGTATTGATGCTGATTTTTAGTTTGGTGTTAAAAGCGATTTATATTGGTCGTAAGGCATTTGAAAACAACCAACTCTTTGGTGGCTATTTAGCATTTGGTATCGGGATTTGGTTTGCTTTCCAAACTCTAGTCAACGTCGGTGCTGCTGCGGGTATGGTACCCACCAAAGGTTTGACGTTACCTCTGATCAGTTATGGTGGTTCGAGTTTGATCGTCATGGCTGTTGCCGTTTCCATTTTACTGCGTATCGATCATGAGTGCCGATTGGGTAGTGCAGAAACACAAGAACAAAAGTTAAATACAGATGAAAACGAATAAAAGATTAATGGTTATGGCTGGCGGGACAGGTGGCCATGTTTTCCCGGGACTTGCCGTAGCGAAAAAGCTTCAGTCGCAAGGTTGGGATATTCGCTGGTTGGGTACTGCTGATCGTATGGAAGCGGATTTGGTGCCGAAACACGGTATCGAGATCGATTTTATCAAAGTAAAAGGTCTACGCGGTCAAGGCATTGGCCGATTAATTGCCGCACCATTGCAGATTATCAATGCTGTGTTTCAGGCGAGAGCTCATATGAAGCGTTGGAAGCCAGATGCAGTTCTTGGTATGGGTGGCTACGTAAGTGGACCGGGCGGAATCGCCGCATGGTCACTTGGTATCCCTGTTGTTTTGCATGAACAAAACGCAGTCGCGGGCCTGACAAATCAATGGCTATCTAAGATAGCTCGTCAGGTTTTTCAGGCTTTCCCAGGGGCTTTCCCAGCGGCTCCAGTTGTTGGTAACCCTGTGCGTGAAGATGTGGTGGCCATTGACCCGCCAACTAGCCGGATGGGTCAGCGTGATGGTGATATCAGAATTTTGGTTATGGGAGGCAGCCAAGGTGCTCAGATCCTTAACCGAACGTTACCTGAAGTGATGGCTAAGCTTGGCAGTGGCTATCAGATTCGCCACCAGGCTGGTAAAAACAACCAGCAGGAAGTAGCGCAAGCATACGCCGAGCATCAAGTCGAGAGCGCGGAAGTGGTCGAGTTTATCGATGATGTATCCGCGGCTTATCAATGGGCCGATCTACTTGTGTGTCGCTCAGGTGCGCTGACCGTATCTGAAGTATCCGCTGCGGGTGTCGGGGCTATCTTTATCCCGTTTATGCATAAAGATAGACAGCAGGCCTTGAATGCTGACCATTTGGTAGAGTGTGGCGCAGCAAAAATGATTGAGCAGCGTGACCTCACCGTAGAGAAACTTGCGAACGAAATTCAACAGCTAGATCGCGCGGCTTTGCTTGATATGGCAAAGAAAGCACGAGACGCTGCTAAGTTAGATGCAGATAGTGTGGTCTCTGAAGCCATTATTGCACTGACGAAATAACGAGAAAGAATCATGACAGTTAAACATACTCAAGATTTGGCTCAGATTAGAGCTATGGTGCCAGAGATGCGCCGCGTAAAATGCATTCACTTCATCGGTATTGGTGGTGCAGGTATGAGCGGTATTGCCGAAGTATTACTGAATGAAGGATATCAAATTTCTGGATCAGACATTGCGGCTAATGTGACGACAGAACGTCTGATTAAGAAAGGCGCGACAGTATTTATTGGCCATGCAAAAGAAAATGTTTCAGAGGCGAGTGTTGTCGTTGTTTCAACTGCCATCAATGAAGAAAACCCAGAGATAATAGCGGCGCGCGCAGCACGTATTCCGGTCGTTCGTCGTGCTGAAATGCTTGCTGAGTTAATGCGCTTCCGCCACGGCATTGCGGTTGCTGGTACACATGGTAAAACCACAACCACTGCACTTGTCACACAAATTTACTCAGAAGCTGGCTTAGATCCAACGTTCGTTAATGGCGGTCTTGTTAAGAGTGTCGGAACTAATGCTCGTCTCGGTTCGAGCCGTATCTTAATTGCAGAAGCGGATGAAAGTGATGCTTCATTCCTACACCTTCAGCCAATGGTCAGCATTGTCACCAATATCGAAGCTGATCATATGGATACCTATGGTGGTGATTTTGAGACTCTAAAGCAGACATTTATCGATTTTCTTCACAACCTTCCATTTTACGGTCAAGCGATCGTATGTATTGATGATCCTGTGGTACGAGAATTGGTTCCAATCATTAGCCGTCAGGTGATCACCTATGGTTTCTCTGAGGATGCGGATGTACGCATTACTCATTACCGACAAGAAGGGCAACAAGGCAAATTCACCGTTATTCGCCATGGCAAACCGGATTTAGATATTACTCTCAATATTCCTGGTAGGCACAACGCACTGAATGCGTCTGCGGCAATCGCGGTTGCTACTGAGGATGACATCAGTGATGAGGCCATTCTAAAAGCCATGGCCGGAACTCAAGGTACAGGACGCCGATTTGAACACCTTGGTGAGTTCAATACCGGTAATGGTCAGGCCATGCTGGTCGATGATTATGGACATCATCCAACGGAAGTTGATGTGACCATTCAAGCTGCACGCAATGGTTGGCAGGATAAACGTCTCGTTATGATTTTTCAGCCTCACCGTTATAGCCGAACACGAGATCTTTACGATGATTTCGCCAATGTACTCGAACAAGTTGATGTTCTGATCATGTTGGATGTTTATTCTGCAGGTGAGAAACCTATCTCGGGAGCCGATGGACGCTCTTTATGTAGGACTATTCGTAGTCGCGGTAAGATTGATCCGATTTTTGTTCCAGATAGCAAGGCGTTACCTTCAGTTCTCGCTAATGTTTTACAAGATGGTGACTTAGTACTAACTCAAGGTGCGGGTGATGTTGGTAAGGTAGCGAAACAGCTCGAAGCTCTTGAGTTAAATATCGATAAGATGTCTCAAGCTTGATTTAAACATTGAATTTTGACTAATTGCGTCACTTATTCGGTTTTAAGTGGCGATTTCTTAACATCAGTGTTTGATACTTTCTATGACGCCAGTATAATCCGAAGGTTAAAGTAAGTGCTTTTGCCTCTATATACGAATTGAGATAGGGAAAATAAGCGAGCTAATTGGCAAGGACTATGGACTTTGATTAAAAGTGCTTTTAATGAAGGCCGTCGTTTAACCTCTAAACCACTAGTTAAAGAACACGCTCTAGGTGGCGCATTCTTGCTGGTGGTATTGTTGTTAATAGGCTCTCTCCTTTACTCTACGATCTCTTGGATGTGGGATGACCAGCGTCTTCCGCTATCTAAAATCGTGCTCCAGGGTGAATTACATTACGTTTCAGCCGCTGATGTACAGCGAGCATTTGCTCAGCTTGATCATGTTGGAACGTTTATGTCGCAGGATATTAACGTGCTACAAAATATGGCCGAGTCTATCCCCTGGGTATCACATGCCTCAATTCGTAAACAATGGCCTGACACGGTTAAAGTCTTTCTTACTGAGTTTCATGCAGAGGCTATCTGGAATGGCAATGCACTACTCAATGAAGATGGGCAAGTTTTCGACGGTGACATAGCCAAATTGGATGAAGAGCGAGTAAAACTTTATGGACCGCAAAACAGTAGCGAAGAAGTGTTGCGAGTGTGGCGTGAGATCAGTCCAAAGTTTCAGTCACTTAACTTAACGATTACTTCCTTGGTGTTGAATGAACGCCGAGCTTGGCAGATTATCCTAGATAACGGAATTCGCCTCGAGCTAGGCAAAGAGTCACTACAGGAACGGATAGAGCGCTTTGTTTCGCTTTATCAGAATTTGGGTAGCGATGCTCAGCGAGTAAGCTACATCGACCTCAGGTATGATACGGGAGCCTCAATTGGATGGTTCCCAGAACAAGAGTTAGAGCAAGAGAATACAGATGACTAAGACCGCTGATGACAGCATTATTGTTGGTCTTGATATAGGCACTGCAACCGTATCGGCTCTCGTGGGTGAAGTATTGCCTGACGGTCAAATCAATATTATTGGCGCAGGCAGCAGTCCTTCCCGCGGGATGGATAAAGGTGGCGTGAATGACCTTGAATCGGTTGTAAAATCGGTTCAGCGAGCGGTCGATCAAGCAGAGCTGATGGCAGAATGCGATATCACGAATGTGTTTATCTCCCTTTCAGGGCGTCACATTGCTAGCCGAATTGAGAAAGGCATGGGAACCATTTCGGATGAAGAGGTCTCTCAAGAAGATATGGATCGTGCGATTCATACTGCCAAATCAATTAAGATTGGTGACGAACAGCGCATTCTGCACGTTATCCCTCAAGAATTTACGATTGACTATCAAGAAGGGATAAAAAATCCGCTAGGTTTATCAGGAGTGCGCATGGAAGTTAGCGTGCACCTGATCTCTTGTCACAATGATATGGCGAGAAATATCATAAAAGCAGTCGAGCGTTGTGGACTCAAAGTTGAGCATCTGGTTTATTCAGGGTTAGCAGCAAGTAATGCTGTGATCACTGAAGATGAACGAGAGCTTGGTGTTTGTGTTGTAGACATCGGTGCTGGTACGATGGATGTATCCATTTGGACTGGCGGCGCATTGCGTCATACCGAAGTGTTTTCATACGCTGGCAATGCAGTGACAAGTGATATCGCTTTTGCCTTCGGTACCCCAGTTAGTGATGCTGAAGAAATTAAAGTGAAATATGGCTGTGCTCTAAGTGAGTTAGTCAGTAAAGATGATACAGTTAACGTTCCAAGTGTAGGCGGACGCCCATCACGCAGTTTACAAAGACAGACTTTGTCTGAAGTGATTGAGCCTCGTTATACTGAGTTGATGGGACTGGTTAACCAAACTATCGATACCGTACAAGAAAAACTGCGCGAAGAAGGGATTAAACATCACCTAGCCGCAGGAGTGGTGCTCACAGGAGGAGCGTCACAGATTGAAGGTTTGGTAGAATGTGCGGAACGTGTATTCCGCAACCAAGTTAGAGTCGGCAAACCCTTAGAGGTGAGTGGCTTAACTGATTACGTTAAAGAGCCGTATCATTCTACGGCAGTTGGTTTACTTCATTACGCAAGAGATGCACGAGTAAATGATGATACTGAGTATAACGAGCCCTCTCGTGCCTCTGTAACGGGTTTATTTGGTCGTTTGCGTAATTGGATACAAAAAGAGTTTTAACCTGAGCAGCAGGAAAAACGGAGATAACACATGTTTGAACCGATGATGGAAATGTCTGACGATGCAGTAATTAAAGTCGTTGGGGTTGGTGGCGGTGGCGGTAACGCCGTTGAACACATGGTACGTGAATCCATCGAAGGTGTTGAGTTTATTAGTATTAATACTGATGCTCAGGCACTTCGTAAAACCAGCGTGAATAGCGTTATTCAGATTGGTGGTGATATCACAAAAGGACTTGGCGCAGGTGCAAACCCACAAGTTGGGCGTGACGCAGCTCTCGAAGATCGTGATCGAATTAAAGAAGAGCTGAGTGGTGCCGATATGGTATTTATCGCAGCTGGTATGGGTGGTGGTACTGGTACAGGTGCAGCCCCAGTAATTGCAGAAGTAGCAAGAGAGCTCAATATCTTGACTGTTGCTGTAGTGACTAAGCCATTTAGCTTTGAAGGCAAGAAACGCCTAGCGTTTGCTGAACAAGGTATTGAAGAGCTTTCTAAACATGTGGATTCATTAATCACGATTCCTAATGAAAAGCTTCTCAAAGTACTTGGTCGTGGTATTACACTACTTGAAGCCTTTGCGAGTGCTAACGATGTATTGAAGAATGCAGTACAGGGTATTGCAGAGCTGATTACTCGTCCTGGCATGATTAACGTCGACTTTGCTGACGTACGTACAGTTATGTCGGAAATGGGTCATGCGATGATGGGTAGCGGTGTTGCAAAAGGTGAAGACCGTGCAGAAGAAGCGGCTGAAATGGCGATTTCAAGCCCGCTGCTTGAAGATATCGATCTTGCTGGCGCACGTGGTGTACTTGTGAACATCACTGCGGGTCTAGATATGCGTCTAGACGAGTTTGAAACTGTAGGTAATACAGTAAAAGCTTTCGCATCAGATAACGCTACGGTTGTTATTGGTACTTCACTTGATCCTGATATGGCAGATGAAATTCGTGTAACAGTTGTTGCTACGGGTATTGGTAACGAGAAGAAACCTGACATCACGCTAGTTGCGGGCGGTAAGGCGAAAGTTGCGCCAGTTGCTCAGCCACAGACTCAACCACAAGCGGTGACATCTCAGCATGCAACCGTCAATAAAGTGGAAGAGAAAACGGCATCAACTTTGCAGGACAAGCCACAGGTAACTCCTCAGCCAACGACATCTGCGTCGTCTGGTTCGAGTGCAAGCCAAAGTGCAGCGCCGAAAGCGGACAAAGAAAGCGGCTACTTAGATATTCCAGCCTTCTTACGTCGTCAAGCTGACTAATACAATCGCAATTTGACACTGTTCAATTTTGTGGTAGCATGCACGGTCAATATCACCATTGACCGTGATTTGTAGCATTTTTACTGAGGCAAAGTAGATGATCAGACAACGTACTCTGAAAGAAATAGTGAAAACAACTGGTGTGGGTCTCCACTCTGGTCGTAAAGTCACACTTACTCTTCGCCCAGCAGCTGCAAATACAGGCATTATTTACCGCCGTACCGATGTAAATCCACCGGTTGATTTTCCTGCGGATCCAGAATCTGTGCGCGATACAATGCTATGTACAGCGCTGGTGAATGATCAAGGTGTACGTATCTCTACAGTAGAGCACTTAAATGCGGCTCTTGCTGGTATGGGCATTGACAACATCGTTGTTGAAGTCGATGCGCCAGAAATTCCAATTATGGATGGCAGTGCGAGCCCGTTCGTATTCTTGTTGCAACAGGCTGGTATTGAAGAGCAAAACGCGGCGAAACGCTTTATTCGCATTAAAAAGCCAGTACGCTTTGAAGATGGCGATAAGTGGGCTGAGTTTGTTCCTTTCAATGGCTTCCGCATGGATTTCGAAATTGAGTTTAATCACCCAGCGATTGATGCAGATGAGCAACACTTGTTGTTTGACTTCTCTTCTCAAGGCTTCGTGAAAGAAATCTCTCGTGCACGTACGTTTGGTTTCATGCGCGATATTGAATACCTTCAATCACAGAACCTAGTTCTAGGTGGTAGCTTCGATAACGCTATCGTGCTTGATGAGTACCGTATCTTGAATGAAGAAGGCCTTCGTTTCGAAAATGAGTTTGTGACGCATAAAGTTCTTGATGCAATTGGTGATCTTTACATGTGTGGTCATCCAATTATTGGTGAGTTCCGTGCGTTCAAATCAGGCCATGGTCTAAACAACCAGCTACTTCGTTCAGTACTTGCTGATCAAGAAGCGTGGGAGTGGGTGACTTTCGAAGAAGAATCAACGTCTCCGGTAGCATTTGCCGAGCCAAATGTAGTATTGGCATAAGTAGATTGAATTAAAAAAGCCAGACGAGAGTCTGGCTTTTTTATGCCTACAATAAAACTAATCTTTGTTAGCAAGCTTCGCTAAGCTTTCCAAACGAGCCTTAACTTTAGGTGATGCACCACTGGCAATCATTTCTAAGTACTGAGCGGCTGTTTCAGAAATAGGGTCGCGAGGCTTAGAGCTCTCTTTTTTCTCTTCACGACTTCGATAAAGATCTGGGTTGATCTGTACCGTTACACCAATGAGGCGAGCAAAACCTTTTGCTCGTAATTGATTAAGGATATGCAAACGCTCATAGTCGATCTTCATTTTGATCGCTGCACTGGCCACTTCGAGGATCAGTTGATTATCGCGAATGTTTGCCACCCGGCAATGATCTTCCGCGCCTCTGGGCAGAATTACCTTTAATTCTTTGTTGATCGTCATGATCTCTTTTGCGTGCTGTTGGAGCTGCGAAAGTCGTGAATCGGCAATGATCTCGTCACCTAACGTCGGGCGATGGTCTCTCATAATGAGCCTCAAGTTCCATAGTCAGCCCTATTTTAGTCAAAGGATTGGTACGAAGATAGGGCAGATAACGAATAAACTTCCATCATATAACGTCAAAAAATAAAGAATGCTTCAAACAAATCACCTTGTTATTGGTTGTCGGAGGCAAAATTTCATAAACTATGCGCCACTTATAGTGATATAAGCCTTGAAATCTAGAGTTCTCATCTCAATATCTGAGTTACGTGATTTATCTCAGTATTCTTAGTAAAAAACTGTTAGAGACTGAAGGCATTGAAATAGATCGGGCCCGATCTAAATAAAGAGAGATTCATAGCAAATGATAACTAAGCTACTGACAAAGGTAATTGGCAGTCGCAATGACAGAACACTGCGACGCCTGAGAAAAATTGTAAAAGAGATTAATAATTACGAACCAACGTTTGAAGCTCTATCTGACGAAGAGTTAAAAGCTAAAACGGTTGAGTTCCGTCAGCGTTTAGAACAGGGTGAAACGTTAGATAAATTACTACCAGAAGCTTTTGCAACGGTACGTGAAGCATCTAAGCGTGTTTATGGCATGCGCCATTTCGACGTTCAGCTTATCGGTGGTATGGTACTGAACGCAGGCCAAATCGCAGAAATGCGTACAGGTGAAGGTAAAACATTAACAGCAACCTTGCCTGCCTACTTAAATGCCCTTCCAGGTAAAGGTGTCCACGTTGTTACGGTGAATGACTATCTAGCCAAACGTGATGCAGAAACAAACCGTCCTTTATTTGAATTCCTAGGTATGACTGTTGGTGTGAACGTGCCTAACATGGCGCCACCAGAGAAGAAGCAAGCTTATCTAGCCGATATTCTGTACGGCACAAACAACGAATTTGGTTTCGACTACTTACGCGATAATATGGCTTTCCGTGCCGAAGACCGCGTACAGCGTGAACGCTTCTTTGCTGTTGTCGATGAGGTGGACTCGATTCTGATTGATGAAGCGCGTACGCCGCTGATCATTTCAGGCCCTGCTGAAGATAGCTCAGAGCTCTACACTCGCATTAATACCCTGATCCCACATCTACAAAAACAAGATAAAGAAGATTCAGAAGAGTACCGCGGTGACGGTCACTACACTGTAGATGAGAAGTCTAAGCAAGTTCACTTGACTGAAACGGGTCAAGAATTTGTTGAAGAGCTAATGATTAAAAATGGACTGATGGAAGAGGGTGACACACTTTATTCACCAACCAATATCAGTCTACTACATCATGTGAATGCCGCTCTGCGCGCTCACGTATTGTTTGAGAAAAACGTCGATTACATCGTTACCGAAGATGGTGAAGTGGTTATTGTTGACGAACACACTGGCCGTACAATGCCGGGACGTCGTTGGTCAGAAGGGCTACACCAAGCGGTAGAAGCAAAAGAAGGCGTGAAGATCCAGAATGAAAACCAGACTCTGGCATCGATCACTTTCCAGAACTATTTCCGTCTATACGAAAAACTGTCAGGTATGACAGGTACCGCAGATACAGAAGCGTTCGAATTCCAGTCTATCTATGGTCTTGAAACGGTTGTTATTCCAACCAACAAGCCAATGATTCGTAACGATATGCCAGATGTGGTTTATCGTACCGAAGCTGAAAAATTCAACGCGATCATCGAAGACATTAAAGAACGTGTTGAGAAAGGTCAGCCATCTCTAGTGGGTACGGTTTCGATTGAAAAATCTGAGCTTCTTTCTAATGCATTGAAGAAAGCCAAAATCAAGCACAATGTTCTTAACGCCAAGTTCCACGAGCGAGAAGCAGAGATCGTTGCAGAAGCAGGTATTCCTGGCGCGGTCACTATCGCTACTAACATGGCTGGTCGTGGTACCGACATCGTGTTGGGTGGTAGCTGGCAAGCGAAAGTGGAGGCATTGCAAAATCCTTCACAAGAGCAGATTGATGCAATTAAAGCTGAATGGAAAGTGGTTCACGACCAAGTTCTGCAAGCGGGTGGTTTGCATATTATTGGTACAGAGCGTCATGAATCTCGCCGTATCGACAACCAGTTACGTGGTCGTTCTGGTCGTCAAGGTGATGCAGGTTCTTCTCGTTTCTACCTATCGATGGAAGACTCACTGCTGCGTATCTTCACCTCTGATCGTATGGCAAGCCTGATCCAAAGTGGTATGGATGAGGGTGAAGCGATTGAATCTAAGATGTTATCTCGTTCGATCGAGAAAGCTCAGCGTAAAGTAGAAGGTCGTAACTTCGATATTCGTAAGCAGTTGCTCGAATACGATGACGTGGCGAATGACCAGCGTAAGGTTGTTTACGAACTTCGCGATGAACTGATGAATGTTGAAGACATCAGCGAAATGATCGAACAAAACCGCGTTGATGTTCTGTCTGCAACGATTGATGAGTACATCCCACCACAATCTCTGGAAGATATGTGGGATATTGAAGGCCTTCAAGAGCGTCTTAAAAATGACTTTGACCTCAATGCCCCAATCAAACAGTGGCTTGAGGAAGATGACAAGCTATACGAAGAAGCATTGCGCGAGAAGATCCTAGATACCGCGGTAGCCGTTTACAAACAGAAAGAAGAAGTGGTCGGTGCGCAAGTACTCCGTAACTTTGAAAAATCTGTCATGCTACAAACGCTAGATACATTGTGGAAAGAACACCTAGCTGCGATGGATCACCTTCGTCAAGGTATTCACTTACGTGGTTATGCACAGAAGAACCCTAAGCAAGAATACAAACGTGAGTCATTTGAACTGTTTGAAGGTCTTCTTGATTCTCTAAAAGCTGACGTGATCACGATTCTTTCTAAGGTCCGCGTTCAACAGCAGGAAGAAGTAGAACGTATGGAAGCTCAGCGTCTTGCTCAAGCTGAAGAAGCGGCTCGACGTGCGCAAGCTCAACATGCGTCTGCTGATAATCAGTTGTCTGATAGTGATGAATCGCAAGGTGCTCACCAACCGGTCGTTCGTGATGAACGTAAAGTGGGACGTAACGAACCATGCCCATGTGGTAGTGGTAAAAAATACAAGCAGTGCCACGGACAAATAAACTAATGTCTTGGCTGAGGACAGCGTCGGCAGTGCCTATTTACTCACGTAAACTCCGCATTGCCTGGTTGTCCTTAACGCGTGCTGCTATGGAAAATTGATAATATAAAGAGTCGCGTTTGCGGCTCTTTTTGTATCTAATGGTTGTAATTAGAACAGTCTGCCCCGTTGCAGGGTATGGCAACCAAAGTAATTAGGAAGTCAGATGAAAAGAATCCATATTGTCGCGGGTATTATTTTTAACCTCGATAAATCACAGGTATTCATTACAAAACGTCCAGATGACAAGCATAAAGGGGGCTTCTGGGAGTTTCCTGGCGGTAAAGTTGAGCAAGGTGAAACCATTGAACAGGCCATGATTCGAGAGCTTGAAGAAGAAATTGGTATTACGACTACCGAGCAGCAACCTTTTGAACACTTGGAGTTTGATTATCCAGATAAGTCACTCAAATTTGATTTCATGACAGTGACTCAATTTGAAGGTGAACCCTACGGTAAAGAAGGGCAACAGGGTTTGTGGGTTGCGATAGATGAACTTGTTAATTACACCTTTCCTGAAGCCAATGTGCCGATTCTAGAGCGAGTAGTAAAAGAGTTTTGCTAACTTGCACTCTATAGCCGACTAGCCATCGCCTATTAATACTGTTAGTTTTATCCAATTGGCTATAAGAACAACTATTCGAAGAATGGAGAAAATGCAATGGTACGTATTGCAATTGCAGGAGCAGCGGGTCGCATGGGCCGCAATCTAGTTAAAGCGACTTACTTAAACCAGCAAGCTCAAGTGGCAGCTGGCTCAGAACGCCCTGAATCATCATTAGTGGGTGTGGATATCGGCGAATTATGCGGTGAAGGGAAGCTCGACGTTTTTCTGACTGATGACCTAGCAAAAGAGGTTGATAACTTTGATGTGATCATTGACTTTACCGCCCCCGCGAGCACGTTGGCGAATATTGAGCTTTGTAAGCAACACGGAAAGTGCATTGTGATCGGGACAACCGGATTTTCAGATCAAGAACGTGAAATGATTGATCAACATGCTAAAGCGATCCCTGTAGTAATGGCGCCAAATTACTCGGTTGGCGTTAACCTAGTATTTAAACTTCTAGAGAAAGCCGCCAAAGTAATGGGTGATTACTGCGATATCGAAATTGTAGAAGCTCACCACAGACATAAAGTTGATGCTCCTTCAGGGACTGCTATTGGTATGGGCGAAGCGATTGCTGAAGCTATGGGCAATAAGCTCAATGACGTCGCCGTATACGCACGTGAGGGTATTACGGGTGAACGTACAAAAGATGAAATCGGCTTCGCAACCATTCGTGCAGGCGACATCATTGGCGAACATACCGCTATGTTTGCTGATATTGGTGAGCGTGTTGAGATTACACACAAGGCGACCGATAGAATGACGTTTGCCAACGGTGCTGTGAAAGCCGCGGTGTGGCTAAAAGAGAAGCCAGCCGGTTTTTATACAATGACAGATGTACTTGGGCTCAATGAACTCTAATTTGGGGTGAATGGGTCTATACGCTCAAATCATTAAAGCAATATTAAATAATTATGCGCTGGGTTGTCCCGGCGCTTTTTGTATCTGCCCATAGTTAGGGGCTGCTATACCCTTTATTAAAGCGCAGTGACTAGTTAAGTTTAGTTGTATTTTTGGCGATTATTGCCACTTATTGGTATTAAATGCTTAAAAGTGATAGTTAACTTTGGTGGTGCAACGTTTGCGTAAATCACGGCTAAAAAAGTGTGATCTGAAATCTGTTATGGTTAGTGAGATTCATCGTATTTTCATGAACACGATTGCTAATCGCGAGTAAACTTGTTTTTTTGGGGGTCTAAAACCATTTTTTGTTTTAACTGCTTTAAATAGTAAATTTATTTTCATGTCTATGTTGACACGAACCGCAAGCGTCTTTAGAATACCGCCAATTTGTCTAAAATACCTATTTGCGCTTTTTTATTGCGCCAAGGAAGGCAAATTTGCAGTTAAATTTATTATTTTTGCATTTTTATTCTGGAGGTTGTCTTGAGTAAATCAGCACTGTTAGTCCTAGAAGATGGGACAGTGTTCCGCGGTGTTTCCATTGGAGCAGATGGTTTATCCGTTGGTGAAGTTGTTTTTAATACCTCGATGACGGGGTACCAAGAAATCCTCACTGATCCTTCCTATTCCCAACAGATCGTCACCCTTACTTATCCTCACATTGGCAATACCGGTACTAATACCGAAGACGAAGAATCTTCTTCAATCCACGCACAAGGCCTTGTGATTCGCGATCTTCCTCTTATCGCTTCTAACTTCCGTAACCAACAATCCCTTTCTGACTACCTTAAATCGCAAAATATCGTCGGCATTGCTGATATCGATACGCGTAAACTTACTCGTATTTTGCGTGAAAAAGGTGCACAGAACGGTTGTATCGTCGCTGGTAACAACTTAGACGAGGCTCTAGCTCTTGCTAAAGCGAAAGAATTCCCTGGCCTAAAAGGTATGGACCTTGCGAAAGAAGTTACAACAAAAGAAGCGTACCAATGGAAACAGGGCTCGTGGACGCTTGAGGGTGGACTTCCTGAAGCGCAAGACGATAGCGAGCTGCCATATCATGTTGTTGCCTACGACTTCGGTGCAAAACGCAACATCCTGCGTATGCTTGTTGACCGAGGCTGCCGCCTAACCGTTGTGCCTGCTGAAACTTCAGCGGAAGAAGTCTTAGCTCTGAATCCAGATGGCGTATTCTTATCGAACGGCCCTGGCGATCCAGAACCATGTACTTACGCAATTGAAGCGACAAAAGTATTCCTAGAAAAAGGTTTGCCAGTCTTTGGTATCTGTCTTGGCCACCAAATCCTAGCACTAGCTTCTGGTGCGAAGACTGTGAAGATGAAGTTCGGTCACCATGGTGCTAACCACCCAGTTAAAGACCTAGACCGCAATGTTGTGATGATTACTTCTCAGAACCACGGTTTTGCGGCGGATGAAGCAACGCTACCTGAGAACTTGCGTGCAACTCACGTGTCACTATTTGATGGCTCTCTTCAAGGTATCCACCGTACGGATAAGCCAGCATTTAGCTTTCAAGGTCACCCTGAAGCAAGCCCAGGTCCACATGACGCGGCTCCGCTATTTGACCACTTTATCGAACTAATCAAACAACACAGCGCTTAATTCGGAGTAGTAGAGAATGCCAAAACGTACTGACATAAAAAGTATTCTAATTCTAGGTGCAGGCCCGATTGTTATCGGTCAGGCATGTGAGTTTGACTACTCTGGTGCTCAAGCATGTAAAGCACTGCGTGAAGAGGGTTACCGAGTAATTCTTGTTAACTCGAACCCAGCAACCATCATGACTGACCCAGACATGGCGGATGCCACTTACATTGAACCAATTCAATGGGAAGTCGTGCGTAAGATCATCGAAAAAGAGCGTCCAGATGCGGTTCTTCCAACGATGGGTGGTCAGACAGCGCTTAACTGTGCACTAGACCTAGAGAAGCACGGCGTCCTTGCCGAATTCGGTGTAGAGATGATTGGTGCAACGGCTGACGCTATCGATAAAGCAGAAGACCGTTCTCGTTTCGATAAAGCGATGAAGTCTATCGGCCTTGAGTGTCCACGTGCTGATACGGCGAAAACAATGGAACAAGCTTACGCTGTTCTGGATATGGTTGGCTTCCCTTGTATTATTCGTCCTTCATTCACTATGGGTGGTACCGGTGGTGGTATCGCGTATAACAAAGAAGAGTTCGAAGAGATCTGTCGTCGTGGTCTTGACCTTTCTCCAACAAACGAACTGCTAATCGATGAATCTCTAATCGGTTGGAAAGAGTACGAGATGGAAGTGGTTCGTGATAAAGCGGACAACTGTATCATCGTATGTTCTATCGAGAACTTCGACCCAATGGGTATTCACACGGGTGACTCAATTACAGTTGCTCCAGCTCAAACGTTGACCGACAAAGAATACCAACTGATGCGTAACGCATCTCTAGCGGTACTGCGCGAAATTGGTGTTGAAACAGGTGGTTCTAACGTACAGTTTGGTATCAACCCGAAAGATGGCCGTATGGTTATCATCGAGATGAACCCTCGTGTATCTCGCTCTTCTGCTCTAGCTTCTAAAGCAACAGGTTTCCCAATCGCGAAGATTGCAGCGAAACTGGCTGTTGGTTTTACGCTTGATGAGCTACAAAATGACATCACGGGTGGTGCAACTCCTGCATCATTCGAACCAACTATCGACTATGTAGTAACAAAGATTCCTCGTTTTAACTTCGAGAAATTCGCAGGTGCTAACGATCGTCTAACAACTCAGATGAAGTCCGTTGGTGAGGTTATGGCGATTGGTCGTAACCAACAAGAATCTCTACAAAAAGCACTTCGTGGTCTAGAAGTTGGTGCAAATGGTTTTGACGAGATGGTTGACCTAGATGCGCCAGACGCACTAACAACTATTCGCCATGAGCTGAAAGAAGCCGGTGCCGAGCGTATTTGGTACATCGCTGATGCATTCCGTGCTGGTATGTCAGTCGATGGCGTATTCAACCTAACGCAAATTGACCGTTGGTTCCTTGTTCAAATTGAAGAACTTGTTAGCCTAGAAAACCAAGTTAAAGCGGGTGGCTTTGCTGGTCTAACGGAAGATGTTCTGCGTAAGATGAAGCGCAAAGGTTTCTCTGATGCTCGTCTATCTTCAATCCTAGGTGTATCGGAAAGCGAAATCCGTCGTCTGCGTGACCAGTATGATATTCATCCGGTATACAAACGTGTTGATACGTGTGCGGCTGAATTTTCATCTGATACGGCTTACATGTACTCATCTTACGATGACGAATGTGAAGCTCAACCGACAGATAGAGATAAGATCATGGTTCTTGGCGGAGGTCCAAACCGTATCGGCCAAGGTATTGAATTTGACTACTGTTGTGTTCACGCATCACTTGCTCTACGTGAAGATGGTTACGAAACTATCATGGTCAACTGTAACCCAGAGACAGTTTCTACCGATTACGATACGTCTGACCGTCTGTACTTCGAACCTGTAACACTGGAAGATGTACTTTCAATCGTGCGTGTTGAGAAGCCAAAAGGCGTTATCGTTCAGTACGGTGGTCAGACTCCACTTAAACTGGCTCGTGCGCTTGAAGCCGCGGGTGTACCAATCATTGGTACTAGCCCAGATGCAATCGACCGTGCCGAAGATCGTGAGCGTTTCCAAGCAGCAGTTGAGCGTTTAGGCCTGTTACAGCCAGAAAACGCGACCGTAACCACTATGGAACAAGCGGTTGAGAAGTCGAAAGAAATTGGCTTCCCACTTGTTGTACGTCCTTCCTATGTACTTGGTGGTCGTGCGATGGAAATCGTATACGATGAGCAAGACCTACGTCGTTACTTCAATGAAGCGGTTAGCGTATCGAACGAGTCGCCAGTTCTTCTTGACCGTTTCCTAGATGATGCAACGGAAGTTGATATCGATGCTATCTGTGACGGTGAGCGTGTGGTTATCGGCGGTATCATGGAGCATATCGAGCAAGCGGGTGTTCACTCAGGTGACTCGGCATGTTCACTTCCTGCTTACACGCTAAGCCAAGAAATCCAAGACAAGATGCGCGAGCAAGTTGAGAAGCTAGCCTTCGAACTTGGTGTACGTGGTCTAATGAACACTCAGTTCGCAGTGAAAGATAACGAAGTTTACCTAATTGAAGTCAACCCACGTGCTGCACGTACGGTTCCATTTGTATCGAAAGCAACAGGTGCACCACTAGCGAAAATTGCTGCGCGTGTTATGGCGGGTCAATCTCTTGAGTCTCAGGGCTTCACTAAAGAGATCATCCCACCATACTACTCAGTGAAAGAAGTTGTACTACCATTCAACAAATTCCCAGGTGTTGACCCACTGTTAGGCCCTGAAATGCGCTCTACTGGTGAAGTGATGGGTGTCGGTGCAACGTTTGCTGAAGCTTACGCTAAAGCAGAACTTGGTTGTGGCGCGGTTTACCCAGAAGGTGGTCGTGCGCTACTGTCTGTTCGTGAAGGCGATAAACAGCGTGTAGTGGACCTTGCTTCTAAACTAACTAAGCTTGGTTACCAACTAGATGCAACGCATGGTACAGCGGTAATTCTAGGTGAAGCGGGCATTAACCCTCGTCTAGTGAACAAGGTACACGAAGGTCGTCCACACATTCTTGACCGTATCAAGAACAATGAGTACACCTATATCGTCAACACGGCTTCTGGTCGTCAAGCGATTGAGGATTCTAAAGTACTACGTCGTGGCGCACTGGCAGAGAAAGTAAACTACACAACGACGCTAAACGCAGCTTTTGCTGTGTGTATGGCACACACTGCAGACGCGAAAACGTCGGTAACTTCAGTTCAAGAGCTGCACGCAAGAGTCGCGGCGAACGAAGCGAAATAAAAATCAGTAGGCTCGCAACAGAGCTTATATGACAACCTCATTGCCCGCTCATTTGAGCGGGCTTTTTTATCTCGATATTGTTGAAAATATGGAATGGGTTGTAGTCGAATCTTTCTCTAAGTGAATTGTTAACTTGATGATATTTTGATTAACAGATAGCTGATAACCAATTGATTGAGAATGGAACTAACACTCGAAATTCTGACGATTCTTTTCATCGCAGCGACCACTGCTGGCTTTATTGACGCAATGGCTGGAGGCGGTGGTTTAATTACGCTGCCTGCACTTCTTGCTGCTGGTGTTCCGCCTACGCAAGCGCTGGCAACCAACAAACTTCAAAGTTCGTTTGGCAGCTTTTCCGCAAGCTGGTATTTCGTGCGTAATAGCTTAGTGAGCATTAAAGAAATGCGTTTGGCGATAGCATGTACGTTTATCGGTTCAGCCGTTGGTGCTGAGGCGGTGCAATATATCGACGCAGGCGTCTTAACAAGCCTAATACCGATTTTGCTGGTTGCTATCTCACTCTACTTTCTTCTTACCCCAAAAACCAAGCAGTATTCAGGGCAGGCAAAGATCTCTGAAGCCATGTTCGCCTTTTCCGTTGGCGGAGGCGTGGGATTCTATGATGGATTTTTTGGTCCGGGAACTGGTTCTATCTTTACCGTTTGTTTTGTGGCTTTAGGTCACTTTTCGCTGGTGGATGCGACCGCTCGAACCAAGGTACTTAACTTCACATCTAATATCGCCGCATTACTATTTTTTGTTCTCGCTGGCTTGCCTGTTTGGGAGATCGGTTTAGTCATGGCAGTAGGAGGATTTATCGGAGCACAACTAGGCGCAAAGGTCGTGGTGACTAAAGGGCAAAAGTGGATCCGCCCTCTGGTGATTACCATGTCTATGCTAATGGCACTGAAGCTGCTTTGGGAACAGCATCAGCAATGGTTGTTATCAATGTTCTGATCCTTGGGTTTTGATAAGAAGACGTTCGACAACAAATATGAATCGGGCGGTATAGAGAGCTCAATTGTTCGAAATGAGAACAGTATTTGGGCTCAATTTTCATCGCCTTGATCACCGAGATTGGTACTAAAGCTGGCGCTATTCCTTGCATTGCTAGTTGAGCTGCGGCTGAATAGGAGTCCATCTGCATGATCGGCTTGATATTAAGACGGGTTAAAATATCGAGTTGGTAACTGTTCGCTGGATTATTCAGATCATTGGTAATGATCGTATTGGGTAGGGCGGCAAGCTTTTGATCCGATACGATATAGAAGGCTTCATCAATCAAGTGAAACTGCATAAGATTGTTCTGCTTGGAAAGATGACCGGCACATACACCAATGTGTGCTTTACCGGATTGAACGTGTTCAACGATTCTTGGTGTGTGATTAGTGGTTAGAGTCAGATAGGGATCAATTTGAAAGTAGTCCGCGATAACCGTCGATAAATAGCCTGCAACCAAGGTTTCCGAGCAATCGAGTTTTAAAATGCTTTGATCCGCCATGACCTGTTGATCATTGATCAGTCCCTGTAGCTCGTTAAAAGCGGGCCCAATACTATTGATAAGATTGAGGGCATCCTGAGTGAGTTGAACATTTCGTCCATCTGGCACGATCAGCTTTTTACCGAGCTTGCTTTCTAAATTGGCAATACGTTTACTGACGGCCGATTGGCTAATGTAGAGCAGACTGCCAGTGCGGCTCATGGTTTTCGCTTTGCTTAAAACGAGTAAGGTTTCGATACCTTCTAATAGCATCTTGTCAATTCTGTAGCGGAAGAATAGGGTTAATGTATCTTACACTCGTGTGGCTAAGATAGAGCAAACATAAAAAAGGCGCTCAATGAGCGCCTTTTCGAGTTCATAAACTGAGATTATAGAGACTCAGTAAAAGTACGTGCGATTACGTCACGTTGCTGTTCAACTGTTAGTGAGTTAAAACGAACTGCGTAGCCAGAAACGCGGATAGTCAATTGTGGGTACTTTTCTGGGTGAGCAACAGCATCTTCAAGAGTTTCACGCTTAAGAACGTTAACGTTTAGGTGTTGACCACCTTCGATGCGTGGTGCTGTTTCGATAGCAACTTCGCGGCTTTCGTACTCGCCAAGTTCGTTGATCGCAACAACTTGATCTGCTTCAAAGCCTGCGTTTGCTGCAACACAGCGTGCTTCGTTTTTCTCGCTGTCTAGTAGCCAGATTGAGTTAAGTAGATCGTCGTTTGCTGCTTTAGTGATTTGAATACCTTGGATCATTACTATCTCCTAGTCCACTTAGTGGTTAATTGGTGTTAACTTTCGAATTTTGTTGAGCTACGTATTATATAGCCAATATCCACTATGATAGTATTGATTTATGTCAAATAACAACCAAAAACATTAAATAAATGAAGGTTGTTTTATTGTTCTAAATCAATAAAATCTTTAAAAACAATGTATTTACAATAAATTTGAATGTATAAAAAATATTTAAATGACCTTTTTGTTGTAAATTTACTACAAAATTAGCTGAAAAATTGAACCTAGTGCACTAAATACCTGTTAATTGGTAGCCATTCTGAAAGTGTAAAGTGATTAAATGACAATGATAAAAATTAGCGACGGAAAGAAATTTATTGGTGCTCATGTCTCAGCCGCGGGTGGTGTTGATCAAGCTCCACTCAGAGCTCGTGAAATCGGGGCCAATGCCTTTGCTCTGTTTACGAAAAATCAGAGGCAGTGGGTGGCCAAGCCATTGGATCAGAAAACCATCTCGGCCTTTAAAGCAAACTGCAAAATGTTGGGTTTTTCTGCGCAGCAGATATTGCCACATGATTCATACCTGATTAATTTGGGCGCGCCTGAAGAGGACAAACTCGCTAAGTCTCGGGCTGCGTTTATTGATGAAATGGAGCGCTGTCATCAGCTTGGTCTAACACTGCTCAACTTCCACCCAGGGAGTCACTTAAAGAAAATTTCAGAAGAAGAGTGTTTATCTCGTATTGCCGAGTCTATTAATCTTGCTCACCAAGCGGTTCCAGACGTCGTTGCCGTTATCGAAAATACGGCGGGTCAAGGAACCAACTTGGGATGGCGATTTGAACATCTCGCAGAGATTATTGAGCAGGTGGAGGATAAATCACGTGTGGGGGTCTGTATTGATACCTGTCATACATTTGCGGCTGGTTACGATTTGAGCAGTTTTACTGCTTGTGACGCAACGTTTGCTGAGTTCGATTCTATCGTTGGTATGCGCTATTTGAAGGCAATGCACATTAATGACTCAAAAATAGCGTTAGGTGGCAAAGTAGACCGCCATCACTCTTTAGGAGTTGGGGAGATAGGCTGGCACTGTTTTGAATATATTGCCAAAGATGCAAGATTTGATGGCATACCTCTGATTCTAGAGACCATTGACCCCGATATTTGGTCGCAAGAAATCGCCAAATTAAGAGAGTTTCATCATCAGGCATTAAGTGAAACTGAATAAAAGAAAATGTTGGCATTAATTTTTCATGGCTTGTTCTGTGTTCAATGCAATGGAGAGGTCATTATGCCTTATTCTTCTTTTTATACTGCTGCGCGTCCTGTTCGTTACCCTATGCCAAATCGTCACATTACGGGACAAGGTCACTACCGTACACCACAGAAGCAGTAATCTTATCTTTGTTCCTTCTACTTATTTTGCGACAATTGAAGCGCAAGTTTTAGGTAGAAGGAATAGAGGATGAAGTCTCAACTCACATGGCACGATGTTATCGGAGCTGAAAAACAGCAAGATTACTTTAAACAGACTTTAGCGTTTGTAGAAAGTGAAAGGGCATTGGGCAAAGTGGTTTATCCTCCAGCAAAAGATGTGTTCAACGCGTTTAAATCGACTGAATTTGGCGATGTGAAAGTGGTGATTTTGGGTCAAGATCCTTACCATGGCCCCAATCAAGCTCACGGATTATGTTTTTCTGTTCTTCCTGGTGTAAAAACACCGCCTTCACTTGTCAATATGTATAAAGAACTCGCACAAGATATCGAAGGGTTTGAAGTGCCAGCCCATGGCTATTTGCAAAGCTGGGCTGAGCAAGGTGTCTTATTATTGAATACTGTATTAACGGTAGAGCAAGGAAAGGCACACTCTCACGCTAAGTCAGGATGGGAAACGTTCACAGACAGAGTGATAGAAGCCGTTAATCAACATCAGAGTGGTGTTGTATTCCTTCTCTGGGGAGCGCATGCGCAGAAAAAAGGTCGATTTATTGATCGCAATAAGCATTTTGTCTTGGCAGGTCCGCATCCCTCTCCGCTTTCTGCTCATCGAGGCTTTTTTGGCTGTCGCCATTTTTCACAAGCAAACCAGATATTGATTCAGCAAGGATTGACGCCGATTGAATGGCGCTTGCCGTTGCAAGTGGACTGAACGTCTCCTATTGTTCGATGTTTGTCTAAATTTTGGTCATGATCAAAGCGGGAAGAGCGGTCCTCTTATACACTTATTAAATATAGGTGTTAAGGAGAGTCGCTATGATGATTGAAAGGATACGTCGAGAGCATGGCTATATGGTTCGTTTACTTGCTCTGCTACGTCATAAGTTAACGCAGTTGAAAAGTGAGCGCCCGGTGAATTATCGTGTATTAAGAGAGTTAGTTGATTACCTCGCTAACCATTCAGAAAAAGTTCACCACCCTAAAGAAGACATTCTGTATCACTACTACACAGAGCATTATGGTCATCACCACCAAATTGATAATTTGGAGTTAGAGCACGAGACCTTGTCCAAGAAGACCCATGATTTTCTTGGTGTTGTCGATATGGTGTTGCAGGACGCCGTGATTCCACAAGATATGTTTATCGAGCAACTCGAGGGTTTTCTTGATTCACAGAAAGCGCATCTAGAAATAGAAGAGAAGTCGATATTCCCTTATCTGATCGATAAGTTTACGGTACAGGATTGGCAGGCTGTAGAACAGCAATGGAGTGTGTGTGAAGATGATCCTGTCTTTGGCACTACGATTGCTGAGCAGTACAAAGAGTTGGCCGAACGTGTTCATCAAACCGAACACGAATGCATTTAATATAAAAAAGTAAAAAAAGAGGCGAAAACGCCTCTTTTTTATAATTCAACTTTCTCTAAATCATCAAAGCCGATATCCATATCCATTAACTCTCTTTGTAGTCGCTGGCGATCTTTTATCGCTTCGATTTCTCGCCATTTACGCTTAACCGGTTTTGAACGGCCAACTCGTCCTTTTGGAAAATCCTGTTCATACATTTCTTCAAAGTTTAAGCCTTCCATAAGCTACCTCGTTATGATTTTTGTCCCTCTAAATGGGGTCATTTTTTAATACCATATCTAAATCAACCGTAACCTTGATTCGTTTCTCATTTGTTACGTTTCAATGAAGTTTTTGCTGATATTGTGCTAGCGAGTCACAAATTGACAGGGTGTGACTGGTTGTTTTTTGTTCGGTTGGGTGGCAAATTGGCGCTAATTTGCCATCGCTAGGTTGTTAACTCGCTGTACAACACTTCATCTTGGTGAGAGTCAATTGGCTATGTGTCTATGAGCAGAAGAGGTCTTGGTGATTTATACCTTATTACATTAACTCAATGCCTTGCGTGGTAAGGCATCTTAATGATGACATGCTCATCAAAATAATATGTTTCGGAATATGCTGGTTGTTGTAATTTTTTAGAGTAATTGTTTTGCTTTTGTGGGGTAATTGCATTGCTATGTGTTAATTGTTGGTAACTATATGGTGAAAAATAACAAATGAATACATCTGTTTGCATATTGATTTTTGTTCTTCTTCGCTGCATTATCCGCCCGTCAAAAAATACGCTGATACGTAAAATGGAAGCATGAGGCGAGTTTTACAGGTCTAAACTGCATAGAACAACTATATCAACGCTAAGCAATATTGACACTTAGTGGGGCAGTTAGATGGATGGCTGGGAAGCGGAGATCAGCGAAATCTCAATATGAGGATGTTATGACAGACTTAATTAATTTAATGAATGACCTGCTTTGGGGTTCAATTCTTGTTTATCTTCTGGTCGGTGTGGGAATTTATTTTACAGTCCGCTTGGGCTTCATCCAGTTTCGCCACTTCGGTCACATGTTCTCGGTACTGAAAAACAGCCGTAAAGCTGATAAAGCAGGTATCTCATCTTTCCAAGCACTTTGTACGAGTTTAGCGGCGCGTGTTGGCACGGGTAACATGGCGGGGGTTGCCGTTGCTCTAACCGCTGGTGGCCCTGGCGCTATCTTCTGGATGTGGCTAATCGCAATGCTGGGTATGGCAACTTCGTTTGCAGAAAGTACCCTAGCTCAGCTATACAAAACCAAAGATGATGACGGTAACTACCGCGGTGGCCCAGCATACTACATGGAAAAAGGCCTAGGTATGCGCTGGATGGGAGTTCTCTTCTCGGTATTCTTGATCATTGCGTTTGGTTTGGTTTTCAACGCGGTACAAGCCAACTCTATTGCCAATGCAATGCATAATGCATTCGGTTGGGATGATACTTACGTTGGTATTGTGGTTGTCCTGCTATCTTCGATTGTTATTTTTGGTGGTATCAAGCGTATCGCTCGTGTCGCAGAACTGATTGTTCCAGTTATGGCATTGGCTTACCTACTTCTTGCTATGTTTGTCATGGTGATTAACATCGAAAAGCTTCCAGCGGTTCTGACGTTGATCTTTAAGAGCGCGTTTGGCTTACAGGAAGCGGCTGCAGGTGGTTTAGGCTATGCTATTGCTCAGGCGATGATTAACGGTGTTAAACGCGGTCTATTTTCAAATGAAGCTGGTATGGGTTCAGCACCTAACGCTGCAGCATCCGCGACACCATATCCGCCACACCCAGCCTCTCAAGGTTATGTACAGATGTTGGGCGTATTTATGGACACGATCGTTATCTGTTCAGCTACAGTTGCCATTATCCTGATGTCTGGTGAGTATGTTCCTCACGGTGAAATTACCGGTATCGAGCTAACTCAAACGGCGTTGAGTTCTCAGGTCGGTGACTGGGGTAGTATCTTTGTTGCGGTAGCGATTTTCTTCTTCGCCTTTACCTCTATTATTGCTAACTACTCTTACGCTGAAACTAACTTGATTTTCTTAGAGCACAACCATAAAGCAGGTCTTGGCATTTTCCGTATTATCGTGCTTGGTATGGTGATGTTTGGTGCAGTCGCCTCTCTACCTGTTGTGTGGTCGCTTGCTGATGTTTCAATGGGCTTGATGGCGATAGTCAACTTGATTGCTATTCTTCTGTTGTCTGGCATCGTGATCAAACTTGCTAAAGATTACAATCGTCAACTTGGTGAAGGCAAAGTTCCTACGTTTGATTCAAACGACTTCCCTGAGCTAAAGTCTCAACTTGAAGATGGTATCTGGGATCAGAGCAAAAAGAGCTAATCGATAGTTATCAGATTTGCCTATTAAAACGATTCAAAAAGCCATGCAGACATCGCATGGCTTTTTTTGTACCCTAAACTCAATAAAACAGATAAATGGATAGAGTATAAAGTCATGTTAATTGTCGTTTCTCCTGCGAAAACGTTAGATTATGAATCTCCTCTGGCGATTGAGAAGTTTACTCAGCCGGAGTTAGTTGAATATTCCAAAGAGTTAATTGATGTTTGTCGCAAGCTGACTCCTGCAGATGTCGCCAGCTTAATGAAGGTCAGCGATAAGATTGCTGATTTGAATGTAGGCCGTTTTCAAGAGTGGAGTGAAGAGTTCACGACTGACAACGCACGCCAAGCAATTCTGGCGTTTAAAGGGGATGTGTACACGGGATTGGATGCGGAGTCACTAAGTGAAGAGGACTTTGAATACGCGCAAAAACATCTGCGTATGCTATCGGGTCTCTATGGCTTGTTAAAACCACTTGATTTGATGCAACCCTACCGTTTAGAGATGGGCACCAAACTCGCCAATGGTAAAGGGAGCAACTTGTACCAGTTTTGGGGTAATGTGATTACCGATAAGCTCAATGAGGCGATTACTGCCCAAGGTGACAATGTACTTATCAACTTAGCATCAAATGAATATTTTAAAGCAGTAAAACCTAAGTTGTTGGACGCGCAGGTGATCACGCCTGTCTTTAAAGATTGTAAAAACGGCCAGTATAAAGTGATCAGTTTTTACGCCAAAAAAGCACGGGGCATGATGGCGCGTTATATCATTGAGCAACGTATCTCTAGTGTGGCTGATTTAACGAAATTTGACACTGCGGGCTATTACTTTGTTGAAGATGAGTCAACACCAACAGAGTTAGTTTTCAAACGAGAAGAACAGTAATAGAAGGCACTGAAATGTTGAACTGGTTTAAGCGATGGTTAGCCAAGTATGATCAGTGGTGTTTGTCATTGGGATTGACACCAGAGCATAAACGTAGCTGTGTTCCTTACCGAAGTGAACCAGAACAGTCTTCAGTAGAAACTACCAAAAAGGCGCAGCGATGATGCGCCTTTTTGATACGCATTGCCACCTTGATTTTGAGTGCTTTTCTGAACACTTTGCTGACCATTTAGAAACGGCTCGAAGGCATCAAGTCGAGCGCGTCTTATTGCCTTCAATAGGCATGTCTAACTGGCAAAAAGTGATATCTCTTGCAGAGCACCACACCGGTGTCTACTACGCGCTTGGAATGCACCCTTTATTTTTAAATCAGCAAAGTGAGCACCAAGTTACCGAATTGCGTCTACTATTAGAACGGCAACAGGATTTATGTGTCGCGGTAGGAGAGTGTGGTTTAGATGCCATGATTGATGTCGACATGGAACTGCAAGACCGGCTTTTCGTTCAGCAAGTCGAACTGGCTATCGAGTTTAAGCTACCTCTCATTTTACATAGCCGCAAAACGCATAACCGTTTGCTACAGATTATTAAGCAGAAGCAGTTCAAGTTTGGCGGTGTATTGCACGGTTTTTCTGGTAGCTATCAGCAAGCAATGCAGTTTGTTGAGCTTGGTTTTTATATCGGTGTCGGTGGTGTGATTGCTTATCCAAGAGCCAACAAAACGCGTTTAGCGATAGCGCAGTTACCGCTTGATGCTTTGGTGTTAGAAACAGATTCTCCCGACATGCCACTTATGAATGAGCAAGGCAAGCCTAACCATCCCCAAAACCTGAATAAAATATTGCTTGAGCTCGCATTGTTAAAGAATACCTCCACGCAAACGATTGCTGAAAGCGTTTGGAAAAATAGTCATGTGCTGTTCAATATTTGTGAATAAATCCGAAAGATAACGCACCTTCAATCACGACATTTCCATTGAATAGTGACAATGTTCACATTGTTGAGTGAATCACTGATGAATCTTATAAGAAAGTGTGAAGGTAGCATTACTTTATCGTTGGTTGGGTGAGTATAATTGCCCACGCTTTTAAGCTCCATTTTGTAACACGCCAACATATAACTAATAAGGAAATCATAAACTATGAGCCTGTTTATGAGTATTGTAGGGATGATCGTCCTGCTAGGATTAGCAGTTCTTTTATCTGACAATCGAAAAGCGATCAACTTCAGAACTGTAGGTGGTGCTTTTGCGATTCAATTTATTTTAGGTGCATTTATTCTTTATGTCCCTTGGGGACAAGAGTTGCTGAAAAACTTCTCTGATGGTGTATCAAGTGTAATTGCATATGGTAATAAAGGTACTGAATTCATCTTTGGTGGTTTAGTCTCTGGAAAAATGATTGAAATATTCGGTGGTGGCGGCTATGTTTTTGCTTTCCGCGTACTTCCTACCCTAATCTTTTTCTCTGCCTTTATCTCTGTACTTTACTACATTGGTGTAATGCAATGGGTTATCAAGATTCTTGGTGGCGGTCTACAAATAGCACTAGGTACTTCACGTGCCGAGTCAATGTCTGCAGCAGCTAACATCTTCGTTGGTCAAACTGAAGCACCTCTAGTGGTTCGTCCGTTTGTTCCTAAAATGACTCAGTCTGAGCTATTTGCAGTAATGTGTGGTGGTCTAGCTTCTATCGCAGGTGGTGTACTTGCAGCATTTGCTGGAATGGGTGTTCCAATTGAATACTTAGTAGCAGCATCATTCATGGCTGCGCCTGGTGGTCTACTGTTTGCCAAAATTATCATGCCCGAAACTGATACACCTCAAGAAGACCTAGGTAGTGACATCGACGGTGGCGCTGACAAACCCGCAAACGTTATTGATGCAGCAGCTGGTGGTGCAGCAATGGGGTTACAACTCGCTCTTAACGTAGGTGCAATGCTACTTGCATTCATCGGTTTGATCGCTCTAGTTAATGGTATGCTTGGTAGTATTGGTGGTTGGGTTGAAATGCCTGAACTAACTTTAGAGCTAATTTTAGGTTGGTTATTCTCTCCACTGGCATTTGTTATCGGTGTTCCATGGGAAGAGGCGACACTTGCTGGCTCATTCATCGGCCAGAAGATCGTTGCTAACGAATTTGTAGCTTACGCAGCATTCTCGCCATACCTAGCTGAAGGCGCTGAAATTGTTCTTTCGGATAAAACGAAAGCAATTATTTCATTCGCTCTATGTGGTTTCGCAAACCTTTCCTCTATCGCGATCCTTCTAGGAGGTCTAGGTAGCCTTGCCCCTGAACGTCGTCACGAGATCGCTCGTATGGGTGTTAAAGCGGTTTGTGCTGGTACGCTATCTAACCTAATGGCGGCAACAATTGCAGGTTTCTGTTTGAGCCTAGCAGCTCTTTAATTACGCCGTAATTAATATATATAGACGCCGTTTTAAAAAGCCCCGTAGTCACACGTTGTGTGCTACGGGGCTTTTTTATTTTTTCTTTCGTCGTTTGTTGCTTGCTAACGATGTTAACTGCGAATATTCACCCCAATCATTTAGTGAAATGAAACACCTTGGGAGTCACATTCTTGTTGCCTTTGTTCGCGAACAAAATACTTGGAAATACATCAGCCTAATTGGATTTAGGCGATAAATTCACTGCGTTTGGATATTGATAAGATTGAGCAAACGTTAAGCAGAATCTTTTTTGAGATACAAACCGTTTGCGCTCTATGAGCCACTACAGTTCTACGACAAATAGCTATAATGTAGGTATCTATAGAAAGTAGGGTTAAACTTATGAACGAAGTTATCCTCGCAACCTTAGCGGGTTTTGTCGTTGGAGTCCTGTTTTCCGCCATCAAGCTTCCGGTACCTGCGCCACCTGTTTTGGCAGGCGTTATGGGCATCGTCGGAGTGTACTTAGGTGGTGTAGCCTATCAATGGATTATTGAAAGGTTTTTTAGCTAGTGATAATTCATACAAGGAGTATGATTGGCGCTGGCAGCAACTGACCGTTGCTTGGGTTAAAGCCCATATACGTTAGACACCGCAATCGTAGATTGTTGTGCCATAGACCAAACTGGTACTGTGCGGTGACAAGGATAGCAATTGGCATATTAAAATTCGCTGTATATGCCGAGTCTTCAAGGAACCAAGTCCGTTCATAAATGACTGCAGTTCTGCAAACGATGCAGAGCAGTGACTTTTTTGAATATTGATCGGAGATAGAAATGAGCGATTTAAAAGCAGCAGCACTACGTGCACTTAAACTAATGGACCTAACTACGCTGAATGATGATGACACTGATGCGAAAGTTATTTCTCTATGTCATGACGCAAAATCAGCAGTAGGTAACACGGCTGCAATTTGTATTTACCCTCGCTTTATTCCTATTGCTAAGAAGACACTTCGTGAGCAAGGTACGCCAGACGTTCGCATTGCAACAGTAACAAACTTCCCTCACGGTAATGACGATATCGAAATCGCAGTTGCTGAGACAAAAGCCGCTGTAGCTTACGGTGCTGATGAAGTTGACGTAGTATTCCCATACCGCGCCCTAATGGCGGGTAACGAAGAAGTGGGATACGAGCTGGTTAAGCAATGTAAAGAAGCGTGTGGCGATATCCTTCTAAAAGTTATCATCGAAACGGGTGAGCTGAAAGAAGAAGCACTTATCAAGAAAGCATCAGAAATTTGTATCAAAGCGGGTGCAGATTTCATTAAAACTTCAACGGGTAAAGTGCCAGTAAATGCAACTCCAGAGTACGCTCGCATGATGTTAGAAGTGATTCGTGACATGGGCGTTGCACAAACGGTTGGTTTCAAACCAGCGGGTGGTGTGCGTACTGCGGAAGATGCGCAAGCATACTTAGCAATGGCTGACGAAATCCTTGGTGACAACTGGGTAGATGCTCGTCACTACCGTTTTGGTGCGTCAAGCTTGCTGACGAACCTACTTAATACATTAGAAGTAACAGACGAGACTGCAGATCCTGCAGCATACTAATTCTCTCGTCCTATTTGACGCCGCAGCGTTGTTGACTGCGTAAGTTCATCCTAATCACATAGGGCCTCTATGCTCATAGGAATGAACTTACTTGTCGCCTAGCTGCAACGCCAAATAGTTTGAGAGTAAATAATGACAAAGTCAAAGTCTGTTTGGTGGGGTGGTAAGTCGCCACTCCACATTACCTCTTTACCTTACAACCATTGCTAAAAAAGCATGGGAGGATCTAATGTATTTACCTCAAGCTTTCTTACCACAAGAAGTGATTCGTAAAAAACGCGACGGCGAAATTCTTACTGCCGACGAAATTAACTTCTTTATCCAAGGTGTAGCGAAGAACACTGTATCTGAAGGTCAGATCGCAGCGTTTGCTATGGCTATCTTTTTCAACGAAATGACTATGCCAGAACGTATCGCACTCACTTGTGCAATGCGTGACTCTGGTATGGTTATCGATTGGAGCGACAAAGAGTTTGGCGGCCCGATTGTTGATAAACACTCAACCGGTGGTGTCGGTGATGTGACCTCGCTTATGCTAGGTCCTATGGTTGCTGCATGTGGTGGTTTCGTTCCGATGATCTCAGGCCGTGGTCTTGGTCATACGGGGGGAACTCTCGATAAGCTTGAATCGATTCCTGGCTACAATATCACGCCGACCAATGAAGTGTTTGGTGATGTTACTAAAGATGCTGGTGTGGCGATTATTGGCCAGACGGGTGATCTCGCTCCTGCCGATAAACGTGTATACGCCACTCGCGATATCACAGCAACCGTTGACAACATTTCTCTGATCACAGCATCGATTCTTTCGAAGAAACTTGCTGCTGGTCTAGAGTCGCTTGTTATGGATGTCAAAGTGGGTTCTGGCGCTTTTATGCCAACTTATGAAGCATCTGAAGAATTAGCTAAATCTATTGTAGCGGTTGCAAACGGTGCGGGTACTAAGACAACGGCAATCTTAACGGATATGAACCAAGTTCTAGCCTCCTCTGCTGGTAACGCAGTAGAAGTGCGTGAAGCTGTTCAGTTCCTGACTGGCGAGTATCGTAACCCGCGTCTTCTTGAAGTGACGATGGCGTCATGTGCTGAAATGTTGGTGTTAGCTAAACTCGCTGACAATACGGAACAAGCACGCGCTAAACTGATGGAAGTACTTGATAACGGTAAAGCGGCGGAATGCTTCGGTAAAATGGTCGCTGGTCTTGGTGGTCCTGCTGACTTCGTAGAAAACTATGATAGCTACCTAGATAAAGCAGAAATTATTAAGCCGGTTTATGCGGAACAATCGGGCGTAGTCTCTGCTATGGATACTCGAGCAATTGGTATGGCCGTGGTTGCGATGGGCGGTGGACGCCGAGTTGCAACTGATACGATTGATTATGCTGTCGGTTTCGATCATTTTATTCGTTTAGGCGAACAAGCTTCGAATGATAAACCTCTCGCTGTTATTCACGCACGTAGTGAAGAGCAATGGCAGGAAGCGGCAGATGCGCTGAAGAAAGCAATTACGATTGGCGGTGAGTACATTGCAACGCCAGAAGTTTACTGCCAGATTCGCGCGGAAGACGTTTAATTAAATTACACAAAGGCCTGCTTGCACCACAAATAGTCAAAGTTGAGTGGGCCTAAGGAAAGAGCAATGAAAAGAGCATTTATTTTAGTCCTAGACTCATTTGGCATCGGTGCAACTGCAGATGCAAAAGACTTTGGTGATGTCGGTTCTGACACCTTAGGTCATATTGCAGAGCAGTGTGAGAAAGGTTTAGCGGATAACGCAGAGCGTAGTGGTCCTCTTCGTCTACCAAACTTGTCTAAACTTGGTCTTGCGATGGCTCATAAAGAGTCGACAGGTAGTTTTGCTCCGGGCCTTGACGCTGATGCAGAAATCATTGGCGCTTACGGCCATGCTGCCGAGCTATCTTCAGGCAAAGACACGCCATCTGGTCACTGGGAAATTGCAGGTGTGCCTGTACTTTTCGACTGGGGTTACTTCACAGATAAACAAAACAGTTTCCCTAAAGAACTGACGGACCGAATCCTTGAGCGTGCAGGCTTAGATGGTTTCTTAGGTAACTGCCACGCATCAGGAACACAAGTTCTTGATGATCTTGGTGAAGAGCACATGAAAACAGGTCAACCGATCTTCTATACTTCGGCTGACTCAGTATTTCAAATTGCGTGTCATGAAGAGACATTTGGTTTAGACCGCCTACTTGAACTGTGCCAAATTGCGCGTGAAGAGCTGGAAGATTACAACATTGGCCGCGTTATCGCTCGTCCTTTCATTGGCCCTGGTAAAGGTCAGTTTGAGCGTACTGGTAACCGTCGCGATTTGTCAGTTGAACCACCTTCAGCCACTGTTCTACAAAAACTGGTAGAAGAGAAGCAAGGCAATGTTGTTTCAATCGGTAAGATTGCTGATATCTACGCTAACTGCGGCATCACCAAGAAAGTGAAAGCAACAGGTATCCCAGCGCTGTTCGAAGCGACTCTTGAGCAAATCAAAGACGCTGGCGACAACACTATCGTGTTCACTAACTTTGTAGACTTTGACTCTGCATACGGTCACCGTCGTGATGTGGCGGGTTATGCAGCCGCACTAGAATATTTCGATGGACGAATCAACGAAGTACTAGAGTTAATGGAGCAAGATGATGTTCTTATCCTGACGGCTGACCACGGTTGTGACCCAACTTGGCCAGGTACTGACCACACTCGTGAACACATTCCAGTGATTGTTTACGGTCCAAAAGTTCCAGCGGGCTCTCTTGGTCTACGTGACACATTCGCTGACATCGGTCAGACACTGGCGAGTCACTTTGGTATTTCGCCAATGGATTACGGTAAAAACTTCCTGTAATCCAAGCAGTTTAATTGAAAAATAGAGGGCTAGTCCCTCTATTATTTTGTCATTTCTAACTAAGGAAATTGAATCATGGCAACTCCACATATCAACGCAGAAATGGGTGCATTCGCAGATGTTGTTCTAATGCCGGGTGACCCGCTACGTGCTAAATACATTGCAGAAACCTTCTTGGAAGATGTTGTACAGGTATGTGACGTACGAAACATGTACGGCTTCACGGGCACTTACAAGGGCCGTAAAGTATCAGTAATGGGTCACGGTATGGGTATCCCATCATGCTCGATCTACGCGACGGAACTTATCAAAGATTTCGGCGTGAAAAAAATTATTCGCGTAGGCAGCTGTGGTGCAGTAAGCGAAGACATTAAAGTTCGCGACGTTGTTATCGGTATGGGCGCGTGTACTGACTCGAAAGTGAACCGTATCCGTTTCAAAGGTCATGACTTTGCTGCAATCGCTGATTACAAGATGGTTCGTGCAGCTGAAGATGCAGCGAAAGCTCGTGGCATTGAAGTAAAAGTAGGTAACCTATTTTCGGCAGAACTCTTCTACACGCCAGATCCTGAAATGTTCGATGTTATGGACAAGTACGGCATCGTAGGTGTTGAGATGGAAGCCGCTGGTATCTACGGCGTATGTGCTGAGTACGGCGCGAAAGCGCTAACCATCTGTACTGTTTCTGACCATATCAAGACGGGTGAGCAAACGACTTCAGATGAGCGTCAGACGACTTTCAACGATATGATGATCATTGCGTTGGATTCAGTGCTACTAGGTGACGCAGAGTAATTAAGAGCGGGCTGCGCCCTGCGAGAACTTAGAACGCTACGCTTCTAGATCGGACTTCGTCCTTCGAGAGGAGCTTGTGATGAGCGAGTCGAAAGTTGCAGGCAGTGCTGGCTAATCTTATAGTCTAATTATCTGATTTTAAAAGAAAAGGGTTGACATGGTGTGTCAGCCCTTAAAAATTTTTCTCGCTTACATATCCTTCAACAACAAATTCTCGCCTTTGTGTTTGTTAGGCTTACGTCGCACGATCAGTGTTAATAGAAGACCAGCGATAAAACTGAGTCCGACCATGGTATACATGTATCGATCACTCTTTCGGTAGTAGTGGTCAGAGAAAGCGGTCAGCTTGCCAGTTTCGAAGGTGATACGCACAAAACCGATCACAGAGCCGTCATGTAAAACCGGCTCAACGAGCTGCTGTTTACCGATACGTGCGGTTTCCAGAGGGGTATCAAGACCAAGCATTTCGCGCACTGATTTAGCTTGATCGCTGGCTGCTAGCTTTACACCCTCAGCATCATAAATGGTTGCATCAACAACCAGATTGTCTTTAGCCAGCTGATTGGTCAGTCTCAGTAGGCGCTCTTGATCCTGATTAACGATCATATCGCTAGCGGAAAGTGAAGCCTGTGAAATCAGAATATTGGTTAGCGTTTCTAACTGATTAGCCTGAATCTGTTCATTGCCCTTGGTTATTTTGACGCTGTTGATCGCGATAGACGCCACCATCGCAATTAAGGAGACAATTCCTAGCACCTTCATGGCCATTCGAAATGAGAATAGGGAGGTGTCCATTTTTCACCTAAATCGAGCTTAATTGTACTTTAGAGCATATTGAGACTTGCGCATCCAAATTGCAATAGGTTAACGTGATGGGAGATTTTATAGGAATTGCAAACATGGACACGTTGAAGACTCTCTCTATTCGTAAACATACCCCTTTAATTAACCGCTTACCTGAAACCCGACTAGCAACGCAATTTGACAAGGCGAAAGCTGGATGGGTCGTTTTTGCTGACTATCTATGCCCAGATCAGTTTAATGATATTGATTTCTTCGTCGGCTATAACAATGCCGTTGTTGATGTATGGAAAGTTGGAAACTACGAAGTTGCATTAATGGCAGGGGAGCTCACCGCAGAGCATGAGGAAATTTTACAAGCTCTGAAATTAGACTATTCCGCTCTGCATGATATGCCCGATTTGACTAAGCCGGGTTTGGTGGTACTCGATATGGACTCAACGGCAATTCAGATTGAGTGTATCGATGAGATCGCTAAGCTAGCAGGTGTTGGCGAGGAAGTGGCAGAAGTGACCGAACGTGCAATGCAAGGCGAGCTCGATTTTGAGCAGAGCTTGCGTCAGCGCGTTGCCAAACTTGAGGGCGCAGATGAATCTATATTGTCTGAGGTACGCCAAACACTCCCTTTAATGCCTGATTTGCCTGAACTGATCGGTACACTAAAGCAGTATGGTTGGAAGACAGCTATCGCATCCGGTGGCTTTACCTACTTTTCCGATCACCTTCAGCAGCGCCTTGAGCTAGACCATGCACAGTCAAATCAACTAGAGATTGTCGACGGCAAGCTAACCGGTAAGGTCGTTGGTGACGTGGTATCTGCACAGACGAAGGCTGACATCCTACTCGAATTAGCTGAGCAGTATGATATTGAAGCGCACAATACGATAGCGGTTGGTGACGGCGCTAATGATCTAGTGATGATGGAAACGGCTGGATTGGGTGTTGCTTATCACGCTAAACCTAAGGTAGAGCAGCAAGCAAGAAGTGCCGTGCGTTACGCTGGGCTGGGCGGCATAATCTGCATTCTATCTGCAATCCTAGTTAAGCAGAAACGGGTTAGCTTTAAGCCTCAACCTTAAAGAAAAGCGAGACATTGTCTCGCTTTTTTATCGAGTTAACTCCAGTCGGATTAAGACTTCTTCAGTGATGTCGATAAGTTCACCGTAGCCAACAATACTATGCATCTCTTTTTCTAAGCTTCGAGCTTGATGCATGCTGACTTGAGCCAGCTCGTTTAAGTCTTTGCGCACTAAAGCTGTTATCGGATCAAATACAGGGGCACCACAAATACGGATGGCATAAAACTCACCCATCGCTTGTGACTTTTTGATAAACATAATGCGTTCTTTGATATTGGCAAATTCACTGCTCAGCTTTGATTCGACAGATTGGATTCGAGTGCCGAACTTGACTGTCGCTAGGTAGAGTTCGTGGTATTGAGGCTCTGCACCCTCGATACGCTTCATGGGTTGTGCTAGCAGCGTATTGGTCCGTCCCTTATAGATTGGTGCTAAGGAGAAGCTCTTTTCATCGCCTAGTTTCGCTAAGATTGCGAGATAAGACTTGAGTGGATAGTTCACTCCAATCGCTTTAGGTCTGAGACTGCCCCCTTTCTTCTCTACGTAGAGAGGCGTGCTGACCATCTTATCGAGCAGGATGTTGTGTAAACCTTCCAATAGCTCATTACTTGGGAGCAACTCTTTTTTAGCGATGAGTTTATCTTGGTTGTGTTCGATTAACTTGCCGAAAAAGGTAATAGTCCGCATCATCTGGCTATCTTCAATGATGGCAAGTTGGAGCGTTTTTTCACCTGGGCTGACACGAATAATGGTGTATGGCACCACATCCAAAGGCAGCTTCTTGTCGTAAAGCTGAAGTTCTTTAAAGTTAATCGTACAAGTATCCCCGGCTTTTAAGCTGCACGGCTGTGTTAATGCGATGCTCATACCGTGTTTGGAAATATCGACACTGACGCCTTCAATACTTTGACCACTGGGATGTGAAAGCGTAATAGGGGAACGGAACTGATACCTAGGTTCTCTGCGTCGAGATTTTGCATCAAAGTAAACACAAGCAGGATTGCTTTCAGGGTTTCGAGCATGTCGAAAACGATTGAGCTCGTTGCTTGCGAGCTGAGGTTTATCCGTTAGCAGGTAGTCCTGTCGGCTACTTTCGTCGGCGATCTCTTGTAAGATACCGCAGTGAGTCAAAGACTCTGTTTCCAACTCACTGGAGTGGTTTGCCAGTGTTTGTTTTTCTGCTTCAGACAACTCAAACACAGACAGGCGGAATGCCTTCCAGCTCTCCTTTTTGGCTCCAATATGCCAAAACAACTGACGCAATTCGCGAGTCGCTTCCGGCATCATCATTGAGAAGAAGAGGGTTTTATCTTTATGCTCATGAGTGAACGAGTAAAGTACATTGTTACTGCCTCTCATGCCTTCAGCCGTTAGCTGCGTCATACGCTGTTCATGAAAAAGGCTGCTTAGTGTCTGTTGATTGCGCTCGTCATGCCAGTACTGCCAGATAGGCTGATTATTTTCCGTCATCAGTACGAGCTTAAGCTCATTGCCGCTAAAAAAGACAGGTAAGTTGCAAGTGTGTTTTAAATAGGTGTGCTCGAAACCTCGTGAACGAGCACGGATAATCTTGTCCTGATTGTCATGACGAGCTTTCTGCGTGTCACTTTTCACTACGTAGTCGATAACTTGTTCAATGATGTTTGACGTATCAAGCTTTAGTAGGCGAAGGAACTTAACCGCATCGTTTTCGTATGACTCATCAATCCCAACAATGCGATATGGGATCACGGAATCAATACCACCAATGTCGACATTTTTGCTCAGTTCTACTAGACGAACATCGATCACTTCACCGAGTTTGTAATCAAACGCGGAAGGGACTTTAAATTTAGCGCCTGAAGGTGAGAGATCGATGGTGACCGCGTGGACCACTTGTCTATTGGCCAACTTGAGTTCTATTTGAGAAGACAGTTTTAGGCGGTTCTCTTTACGCTTAAGATCATAGCCTAACGTGATTGCTTCGACGTTGATGCCATTCGTTTCTATGCTGACTTCAGTGCCTAGGGGCTTGCCACGCTTTTGCATGACGCGGAAATTATTATGGGTGTTACATAGCGCTTCCCAAACACCCTCAGTATACCCACCAAATTTACGGGTGTTCTTATGATAGGCGTTGAAAGCGACATCATCTAACCAGTGCTTGAGACCATCGAGTTCGTATTCGCGACACTCTCCCTTGACTCGTCCGCGTAAATCGATGGGTTTAGTGCAAGGCGCCATAACACGGTTAAGCTCCATTTTTACTAGGATCTTAACGGAAGGAGGATCCCCCTCTGTCATTTGACCGAGAAGATAATCGAAGTCTTCTGAGTGATAAACGGGAATTAGACGTTCCGCGAGAGAGAGTATTTCTGGCTGCTGCATATTTTTTGTTAGAGTATCCCTTACTCATTTCATATCGGCCTTGATATAAAGATCTTTAGTGATATGTTACTGCGAATCAAGTAGAGAAGATGATATAAGCTACTTCCGTCGTAGTTTATGTCACAAATACATAATTTAAGACCTGAGGTTACATGGCAAAAGCGAAAACAGCGTACGTATGTAATGACTGCGGTGCAGATTTCCCACGTTGGCAAGGACAGTGCAACGCCTGTGGCGCGTGGAACACTATCAGTGAAGTCCGATTGGCAGCATCTCCAAGTGTTGCTCGTAACGAACGTCTATCGGGATATGCAGGTTCAACTACGGAAACCAAAGTTCAGACACTGTCAGAGATCGATCTGCAAGAAGTCCCTCGTTTTACGAGCGGCTTTAAAGAACTCGATCGAGTTCTGGGTGGCGGTGTCGTTCCTGGGGCTGCGATCCTTATCGGTGGTAATCCGGGGGCTGGTAAATCCACACTGCTACTACAAACTATGTGCTATTTGGCATCACAAATGCCGACCTTATATGTGACTGGTGAAGAGTCACTGCAACAGGTCGCGATGCGCGCTTCTCGGTTAGGTCTGCCGAAAGATAATCTAAAAATGCTTTCGGAGACCAATGTTGACCGAATTTGTCAGATCGCTGAAAAAGAGCAGCCCAAAATTATGGTGATTGACTCTATTCAAGTTATGCATGTATCAGATGTTCAATCTTCACCAGGTAGTGTGGCTCAGGTACGAGAGTCTGCTACTGCGCTCACACGGTACGCTAAACAAAACAATGTCGCGGTATTTATCGTTGGTCATGTTACCAAAGATGGTACGTTGGCGGGGCCAAAAGTATTGGAACATATCATTGACTGCTCCGTATTGCTCGATGGCGGGGCAGACAGTCGTTTTCGTACTTTACGCAGCCATAAAAACCGTTTTGGTGCGGTGAATGAGTTGGGGGTCTTCGCTATGACGGGTCAAGGCTTAAAAGAGGTGAGCAATCCATCTGCAATCTTCCTTTCTCGCGGCGAGGAAGAGACGTCAGGCAGCTCGGTGATGGTTGTTTGGGAAGGAACACGCCCACTTCTTGTAGAGATACAGGCGTTGGTTGATTATTCACAGTTGGCCAATCCACGTCGTGTTGCTGTTGGTCTCGAACAGAATCGTTTATCGCTTTTACTTGCAGTGCTGCACAAGCATGGTGGTCTACAGATGGCGGATCAAGATGTTTTCGTCAATGTCGTCGGCGGGGTAAAAGTGACAGAAACCAGTGCCGATTTAGCGTTAGTGATGGCATTACTCTCTAGCTTCCGTGATCGACCATTGCCTAAGGATGTGGTGGTGTTTGGAGAAGTTGGATTGGCTGGTGAGATTCGCCCTGTTCCCAGTGGTCAAGAGCGACTTAACGAAGCCTTTAAACACGGCTTTAAGCGAGCGATAGTGCCTGCGGCAAATATGCCCAAAGGTGGTATTGCTGGAATGCAGATTCATGGGGTTAAAAAGCTTAGCGAAGCGATTGAAGCGTTTGATGAGCTTTAAACAGAGGGGCTTCGCCCTGCGAGAATCTAGAACGCTTCGCGTCGAGATCGGGCTGCGCCCTTCGAGAGGAGCTTGTGATGAGCGAGTCGAAAGTTGCAGGCAAAGCTGGATGAGATTTAAGCTTAATTGTATGAATTTAAAAGAAAAAGGTTGACGCACACTGTCAACCCTTCCAAGATTTTCTCGCTTCTCGCTTCTCGCTTCTCGCTTCTCGCTTCTCGCTTCTCGCTTCTCGCTTCTCGCTTCTCGCTTCT